>DDXO01000005.1 GCA_002347155.1 Caldifarciminota bacterium UBA2258 | reverse complement strand
CGAACGCCTCAGAATGACAAACACGTCCTGCTCTCATTAGTGGTAAGCCCTCGCTGAGCTTGCGTCAGGCCACGGTCCGCGACAGCAAGTTCGCGTTCCAGGTGAAGAAGACGACGATGGGTGAGCACGTGCGGCGCGTCTGGGGGTGGGACGAGGACGAGCAGCGTCGGCTGCACCGAAGGAGATTTGCGGCGCAGGCCTTCCAGGTGGTCGTCGTTGACGGTGATAACGCGGGAGTCCTTGCCCTCTCGTATGAACCCGACTGCCTTCGGGTCAATCAGTTGCTCGTGCTGCCTGAGTATCAGGGCAGGGGAGTCGGGACAGCCTGCATGGAGCGCGTCTTCGAGGACGCGGCCCGGCGCCGGCTGCCGGTCCGGCTCCAGGTGCTGAAGGTCAACCGGCGGGCCACCGGCTTCTACGGGCGGTTTGGCTTCGGGGCTGTGGCCGAAGACGACGCCCACATCCGGATGGAGAGACCGGCATGACGGCGACGAGGCCAGGAGGGCTGACGGCACACGACGGCATTTCGGGATGCAGATTGTAGATTGCAGATTGGCAGAGAGGATGAGGACGGGCCGTCGGCGTGGAGTGTGAGGAAGATGCTTGCGAAGCTGTTGGCTTCGGAAGCCCCTGTCGAACAGCGCGGAGCGGTAGGCCGTGAGCTGTAAGCCGAAAGCGGATGTCGGTTGCCGATTGGCGGAACGACTCTGCGGGGAATCGTACTTTGTTGGGTCGCCTGTCGTCGGTTGGCCGCGACGACTGGTTGACCCGACGCGCGGTCGCATCGCATCCTGGCCATCAGTAGAGCCTGCGCCGGTGCTCCATCGACATGTTGTTGAGTAACGGGACTGAACTGGTCTACCGGGTGAGGGTTCACCCGCGGGCCCGGCACGTCCGGATTGTCGTGTCGCGACGCCACGGGTTAGTGGTAACCGTTCCGCGCGGGTTCGACCGGACACGGATTCCCGGAATACTGGAGCGGAAGCGGGGCTGGATTGAGCGAATGCTCAGCCGTCTGCCGATGAAGCCGGAACCCTATCGCCCGCCGGAGCGGATCGCGCTGTCGGCAATCGGCGAGGAATGGGCCGTCGAGTACGAGAGAGGGAACCCCGAGCGAGTAACGCTGGTGCAGCGCAGCGACCGGACACTCCTTGTTTCCGGCGCGGTTGACCACCCGAACGTCGTCCGGAGAATCCTGGAGCGTTGGCTGACGATTCAGGCAAGGCAGCACCTTGTTCCGTGGCTTCGCCGGACCGCGGCCGACCTGGAGCTCAAGTTGAACGGCGCGACGGTGCGCACCCAGCGTACACTCTGGGGAAGCTGCTCGCACCGCAATACGATAAGCCTGAACGCTCGGCTGCTCCTATTGCCTCCCGACCTCGTCCGGTACGTCTTCATCCACGAACTCGTGCACATCCCGCATCCGAACCACTCCCGTGAGTTCTGGCAGGCGGTAGCGGTCCACGTCCCGGATTACCGAGACAAACTCAAGGACCTGAAGCACCGCATGGAATCACTGGCCATCTGAGGCGGCCATTGACGACGGAGAACCTCGCGCAAAGCAGACAAAGGAAGGTACTCACCGCCGGTGACGAAGAACCGGCTCGGGTCTAGTTGGTCAAGTCAGCAGGGACAAAGGAGAAACCCATGTCAGAGGAAACCAAGCAGGAGTTCGGAAAGGAATCCGAGGACCATTGCGACAACAAGCACTGGCACAAGCACGACCGCAAGCACAGGGGGAACGTGTACGCAGGGCAGGGATTTGGTGTGTTGTGGTGTATCGGCTGGTTGTTCAGCATCGGCTATTTGCACATGCCGTTCTTCTGGAAAGGCGTACTGGCCCTCATCATCTGGCCGTACTATCTCGGAGCGGCACTGGCGCACTAGACGCAGCTCACGGCTGGCAGCCCACAGATGGCAGCCACCAGTGTCCAATGCGGTCGGGAGAACGCCCGGTCCTGTACACGAGAAAGCGGCGGCCGAAGCCGCCGCAGGAGGCCGAACGGTTTCGAGCCGCCTAGTCGCTGTCCTCGCTGTCGTCGCGCAGCTCGATGCGCTTGATGATCCGCCTGCCGAACCCGCCCGGCAGACCAAGGCTGAGCGCCAGCATGTCGGTGTCGTCGCCTAGGCCGAGCATGTACAGGTCGGCCATCTCCTCGGGCACCAGCTTCTTCACCGCCTGCTCATAGTCGAGCCTGGCGTCGGCCAGCCTGGCCTTGAGCGCGTTGACCTCTTTCTTCTTCGCCACGACATCGGAGTCCGGCTTCTTGGCCAGCTCGAGCTTCTCAACTTCGACCCGCCTGACTGCCAGGTCGGTCTTGAGTGAGCCGGTCGCCTTCAGATAGGCGATCTTCGCGTCGAGCAACTTGAGATGGTCGTCGGTATCGAGCTTGTCGTCCAGGTCGAGGAACTTGCCGTCTTTGAGCTTGAGGACCCGCTTCTTGCCGTCCTCGCTGATGGTGATGAGCTTGCCATCGTCACCCTTGGTGAGTGTGACGAGGTTCTCATCGTCGCCCGTGTTGACGATGATCGTCTTGTACTGCATCTTGCCCGCATCACGGTCGGTTTCGGCTGCTTGCCCGGGCACTGCGAACGCGACGCCGAAAACCACGGCCAGCGCTGGTGCAAAGTACCTCACACTACCTCCTTTGTTTGGTGTATGGTGCACTGCAGCAATTAAGACGGCCAGCCCCGGCCCAGGGTTGCCGCGCCGTAGCCGGCTCCCGGTGAGCCGCCAGCGAGCCCCAGCTCGCTCAGGGCAGCGCGAGCGAAGAGAGCTCCCGCGTCACTGCGTTCCTCAGAATGACCCTGCGGGTCACTTCCCCACGTTCAGCAGCGGTGTGAGCTTCTGGTCGAAGGGCGTGATGACGAAGGTGTTGTTCCCGGTCGCCGCGACCGACTTGAGCATCTCGATGTAGTACCAGCTCAGGTAGCTGTTGGTGAGCGAGCCGGCGATGGTGCGGTTGCGGTCGGCGATGCCCTGTGCTTCGACCCGCTTCCGTTCGGCTTCGCGGCCCTCTTTGACCAGCGTGAACTCCATCTTCTGGGCGTTCTGGTCCTCGGCGAGCTTGAGTTCAATCGCCTGCATGACGACATCGGGCAGTTTGACCCGGCGGAGCAGCACCCGCTCGCGGATGACACCCTTGCCGCTGAAGGCGATGTCGAGGAGCGAGTCAACCGTAGATGTGTAGACGGTGCGCCCGGTTGACGAGTAAAGCTCGTTGGCGGTGAAGCGGGACGCGGCGTCGCGCAAGGCCGTGCGAATCGATGGGCGGACTATCTTGTCGATGTAGTCCGGGCCGATGTTCTGGAATACCCAGCTTGCCCGGGTAACATCCAGCCGGTACCAGACCGTGACGTCGAGCTCAACGGTGAGGCCGTTTGAGGCGAGGGCGTCAATCGCGTCGTCGCCCTTGAGCTGGCCTTCATCCTTCATGCCCGACATCGTGTAGGCGTTGGTGCGGACATCCATCAACGTGACGTTGACGATGGGCAGAACGATGTTCAGGCCGCTCGACATCTGGTTCTGGACCCGGCCCAGCAGCACCGGGACCCCGGCGTGCCCGGGCGGAACGATGCGGAAGAAAGAGATGGCGAGCAGTATCACGATGAGGATGATTGCGCCGGTGGCGGCGCGGCGGGCTATAGCGCGGCCCTGGGCAGTCTGGCGCAGCGCGTAGTAAGCGACGGCCAGGCCGACGATGGCCACGAGGACGATTCCGAACATGGGACCTCCTTTGTGTCTTTTCCGAACGTCTACACTCTAGCAGAGAAACGGGTTGGAGGAAATAGTGAATTGAGAATAGTGAATGGTGAAACAGGGGTTCAGGATTCGCCCATCCGGATTCCCTATCCCCACTCCCGACTCTCGACTCTCGACTCCCGACTCTCTGCGACTCTGTTCGCTCGATTGACAAGGAGAGTCGCCGGGCTAGAATCGAGGCATGAGCAGAGTCAGTATTGCCGTCCTCGCATCCGGCCGAGGCACCAACTTCGAGGCGCTGGTGCACGCCGCCCGGCGGCCCGACCTGAACGGCGAAGTCCGGCTGCTCGTCGTCAATATCGCGGATGCACCCGTGCTGCGACACGCGGAGGCCGAGCACGTGCCCGCCGCCATCATTCCCCACCGCCGTTTCAAGACCCGGGCCGAGTTCGAGCAGGCCCTGATCGCCGAGCTCTATCACCACAACATCAACCTCGTCTGCCTGGCCGGTTTCATGCGCATCCTCTCGCCCGTGTTCGTCAATGCGTTCGAGAACCACATCATGAACATCCATCCCTCGCTGCTGCCGATGTTCGCCGGGCTTCAGGGAATGCAGGTGCATGAGGCGGTGCTGGCCGCGGGCGTGAAGGTTACCGGCTGCACGGTTCACTTCGTCAGCACGGACGTTGACGCCGGGCCCATTATCGTCCAGCGGGCGATCCCGGTCCGCGACGCCGACACGGCCGAGTCGCTCGCGCTGCGCGTGCTGGTCGAGGAACACCAGGCCTACGCCGAGGCCGTGAAGCTGTTCTGCACTGGACGGCTCCACATCGAGGGAAAGCGTGTCCGTATCGCCAACGTCGGCGGGTCGCCCGGTGCCTGAACGCAGGCTCAGGGTCGCAGTCGTAGGGTGCGGGACCCAGGCCCAGCTTGCCCACATCCCCGCGCTGAGGCTGAACCCGTCGGTCGAGGTAACGGCGCTCTGCGACACCGACGTGCGGAAGGTGAACCAGCTCTGCGCGATCCACAAGATCGCGAAGCACTACGTCGACTTCGACGACCTGAAGGAGGACGAGGCGATCGACGCGGTCGTCATCGCCACGCCGAACCACCTGCATGCGCCGATGGCGGTGGCGGCGATGCGCTACGGCAAGGACGTGCTCTGCGAGATGCCGCTGGGGCTGAATGCAGCCGAGGTCGAGCAGATGATGAGCTGGGCCCAACGCGAGAAAAGGAAACTGATGCCGGCGATGAACACGCGGCTGCGCCCCGACATCCAGACCATCCGCCGGTTCGTCGAGGGCGGCGAACTGGGCGACCTTTACTACTGCAAGACCGGCTGGCTCCAGGGCCGCGAGTCGTGGTCGCTCTCCGGCTGGCGCGGCGAACGTCTGCGCGCGGGCGGCGGCGCGTTCCTGTCTCTCGGGACTGCCCTGCTTGACGCCTCGCTCGCGCTCCTCTCGCCGCACAGGCCGGTTTCGGTCATCGGCGCGGCCCACCACCGCTCCCCGCATGCGGAAGTCGAGGACACCGCGTTCGCGATGATTCGGTTCGAACCGGACGTGATGCTCACGGTTGAGGTCGGCTGGTCAATGCTGCAGGAACGCGACCTCACGTTCCTCAACCTGTTCGGCAACGCCGGGGCCGCCCTGCTCAATCCGACCCAGATTCACAAGGAGATGCACGGACACTTGGTCAATGTCACGCCGCAGATCACAGCCAGGGACGTGCAGCGTTCTTCCTGGCGGATGCTGACCGACCTCTGGGTCGACTCGCTGGTCCGCGGCACGCCCGTCCCTATTGACGCGTCTGAGGCCCTGATGGTCAGCCGGCTCGCCGACGCTTTCTATCGCTCGCGGTCAACCCACAGCGAGGTCCCGCTCACATCCGTAGAGTCCTGATTCCGGCGGTCTCGGCCGTCTGCCTGGGCGGGCTCGCCTTCGCGCCGTTCCCGTTCCGGTTTCTGGCCTTCGTCGCACTCGTCCCGCTGCTCCTGGTCATACGGGACACCGGGCCGGGCAGGGCGTTCCTCTGGGGCTGGCTGTTCGGCGGGCTTCTCTTTGCCGCTCACCTCTGGTGGCTCTGGTTCCTGGTGGTGCCGGTAGAGCCGCTGACTCGAACCCTGCTGAACATCGGCGTGGTCCTGCTCTTTGCCTACCTCGGCCTCTACGTCGGCATCTTCTCCTGGCTGACTCAACGCTGGGGCCTGTGGGCCGCGCCGCTCATCTGGCCGTTGCTGGAGCTTCTCCGCACCAAATCCCAGATTGCGTTTCCCTGGGGACTGCTCGGGTACACGATGACGCCGTACATCCCGTTAGTACAGCCGGCGTCAATCGGCGGCGTCTACCTCGTGTCGGCCTGGCTGGTGCTGGTGAACGTGCTGGTCCATCGCCTGTTCCTGTCGGCGAAGCAACGAATCGGGACTTCTACTTCACTCTTCACTCTTCACTCTTCACTCTTTCCGCGGGCTGCCTGGCTCGTACTCGCGTTCGCCGCGCCGCTCCTCTTCTCGGCCTTCCACGTCCGGCCGCTCCGGCCGTGGTTCAACGTTGCCATCGTCCAGCCGAACGTCTCCCCTTTCGACAAAGGCGACTGGGACTCGCGCGCAACGATACAGGCGGACCTGGTCCGGCTTACGCGGCAGTCGGCCGCGACTCGCCCCGACCTCATCCTTTACCCGGAGACGGCGACGCTGACCGATGTCACCAGGTCGGAGACAATGGGCCCGGCCATCCGCGGCCTTGCCGATTCGCTCACTGTCGAGGTATTCACCGGCACGCCCCTCTATGACGAACGCCGCAACTCCTGGCACAACGGCGCCGTGCTCATCCGGCCGGGCGAGCACCCGGTCAGGCAGCGCTACTACAAGATCCGGCTCGTGCCCTTCTCGGAGAAAATCCCCTATGCCGACGAGCTGCCCGTCGTCCGCCGGATACTCGGTACCGCGGACATGGGCGACTGGGCCCGCGGCCACGACTTCACCGTGTTCAACTGGTCACACGGAACGCTATCCGCCCTCATCTGCTTCGAGGCCATCTTCCCGGACCTGACCCGGGAGTTCACGCGCCGCGGGTCGCAGCTCCTCGCGGTCGTCACCAATGACGGATGGTTCGGACGCCTGGTGGGTGCGCAGCAGCACGCGGAGCTCGCCGTCCTGCGCACGGTCGAGAACGGCATACCGATGATCCGCAGCGCGAACAACGGCATCTCATTCATCGTCGACCCCTACGGCCGAATCCTGAAGCAGACCCCGCTGTTCGTGCAGACGATTCTCGCCGGCCCGGTTCCGCAGCCGCTCGCACCGACCATCTACCGTCGCCACGGCGACTGGTTTGTGCTCGCCTGTCTGCTGGGGCTGCTCGCAGGACTTGCGGTCCTGCGCATCCGTGCCCGGCGGCAGAACTGACACCCCCGGAACCAGAAGCACGGAACCGGCATGCCGGTCCAAAGCTGCTTCGGCGGCATTCATCAGTCGTATCCGACCTCAGCGGTCGAACGGCACGAGCTCCGTTCGCGTCTAGCGAGTGTAGGTTCCCATCAGACTGGCCTGACCCAGTACGCGGCCTTTGATAGCGGCAAGGAGACGTTCGGCTGTCGCCGACTGATTGAGCGCCGGTCTCGCGTCCAGCGCGTAGAGGTCGAAGTAGTAACGATGGGTGCCCGACGGCGGCCTCGGCCCGTCGTACCCGACGCGTCGGAAGCTGTTCCTTCCCTGCACGCCTCCGACCGGCAGCCGCGCATCGCGCCCGATACCCTCCGGCAGGCTCCTCACATCCGCAGGTATGTGAAAGACGACCCAATGATAGAAAGTGCCGCCCGGAGCGTCCGGGTCACGGCATACGAGGGCGAGACTCCTGGTGCCTTCAGGGAGCCGCTCCCAGGTCAGGTCGGGCGAGATGTTCTCTCCGTACAGGCTGTAGCGCGTCGGAATCGAATCGCCGGCCCCAAACGAACCGCTGGTGAGCACCATGCCCGTCGAGTCCGGCTGTACGGCCGCCGCGTCGCGTCGGGACGGGCCGCCACAGGCCAGTATCATCACAGCAGTCACGCACGTCAATGGAATCGGTAGTCTCACGGTTCCACCTCCTAGTCCAGACTATCCCGATTCAGGCGCTTGTCCAGCATAGCTCAAACCGAGATGTTGACCGCCAACCGAACGAGGCTATAGTCAGGGCACGATGAGAAGACTATTGCTGGCCGTCCTGTTCGCAACCCTGCCATCAGCATCGGCTCTGCCCGGCCTCGCCGACACTATCAGAATCAGGGAGTGGCTGGTGTGTGGACCCTTCCCGGTCGGAACCCGTGAAGGAATCACCGGCGTCGTCGCTGACCCGCTGACGTTCAGACCGCAGGAGGGCGACACCTATCGCTCTGCCATGGTCCAGGGCGGTATCACCACCTGTCGCAGGGTCGCGGTCGACACGACCGGTCGGCTTAACACCGACTACCAGAACGTGCGCTGGGATATGCTGCAGGACTACTACGGGAATGTGGGCGTGGCCTGCGCCGGGTTCGCCTACGCCGAGTTCGATTGTCCGCTGGCCTGCCGCGCCCTTGCGCTGGCGCCCAGACTCGGCGGCTTTGTGCTCAACGGCAAGGGTTACACCGGTGACGTCTATGGAAACGGCTGGTTCCAGGTGCCGGTCCAGCTCGATTCCGGCCGCAATCACGTGCTTCTGCGTCTCTCCGGATACGGCGACCAGCAGGTCCACTTTCTGCTCGCACCGCCGTCCGGACGCTTCCAGGTGGTGGCAAAGGACATCACCGCTCCGGACATCGTTGCTGACTCCGGCCTGGCGAGCTGGCTCGGAGTTCCCGTCTTGAACGAAAGCCAGGACCCGCTCGACACGGTCGCCTTGACGGTGCTCCTGCCGTCCGGGGACACTGCCGGACAAGCGCGCGTTGCAGACGTGCCGGCCTCGGGTGTACTCAAGGCACCGGTCCGAATCTCGATTCCGGCCCGGCCTTTCGACACTGCCGGCGTTGCGCTGGTAATCAACTCCCGGTGCGGCGGCGACTCGCGCTCGGATACGGTCCGGCTGCGCATCCGCCGTCCCGAGCAGTCGCGGAAGGTAACGTTCGTCTCGGCGATTGACAGCTCGTGCCAATACTACGCGGTGCTCTACCCTGAGGACTACGACCCTTCGCAGCGCTATGCCATGATTCTCTCCCTGCACGGAGCCGGCGTCGAGGCATCTGGCCAGGTTGATGCGTACAAACCCAAGGACTGGGCATTCGTCGTTACACCCACCAATCGCCGCCCGTTCGGGTTCGACTGGCAGGACTGGGGCAGGCTCGATGCGATGGAAGTGCTGGACCGGGCGCTGGCCGCCCTGCCGGTCGACCGCGACCGGATTCTGCTCACCGGCCATTCGATGGGCGGCCATGGTACCTGGCACGTCGGTCTCGCCCACTCCGACCGCTTCGCAGCAGCCGCGCCTGAAGCAGGCTGGCCCAGTATCCAGCTCTACGTGCCGCTGTTCCTGCAGCGAACCGCCATCTTCGCCGACCCGGCCCAGGTCGCGATTCGCGACATGGCGATGCGCCCGGATAACACGCCGGCAATGCTCGCGAACGCCCTGAACCTCCCGCTCTACATCCTCCACGGCGGCGACGATGATAACGTGCCCACCTATCACGGTCGGAACTTCGCCCAGTGGCTGCAGGAGTTGGGCTATCGTGTCACCTACAAAGAAGTGGCCGGCCGTCCTCACTGGTGGAGCTACGAAGACGGACTGAGCTGCGTGGATGACACCGACCTGATGGAATTCCTCAAGGCGCAGAAACGCGACCCCGGGCCGCGCCATATCAGCTTCCGCACGGCCGACCTCGGCCAGTCCAGCCGCAGCCACTGGATAGTAGTAGAACGAGTGCGCACGGTCGGCCGGGACGCAGACATCGAAGCGCGGGCCTCGGACTCGCTCATCTCGGTCCGCACCGCGAATGTAAGCCAGTTCAGCCTTGAGTTGGCCGGCGCGCCGTTCTTTGCCGGCCCGACAAGGGTCGAGATTGACGGCAAGATGGTCGGCCGGCGATACGACCTGCCTGCCCGTCTGACGTTCCACGTAACCGCCAGAGGATGGCAGACAGGACCGGCCCGCGTCGCTGAGGTCACAAAGACTCACGGCCTCTTTGGCCCGGCAAAGCAGGCCATGATGAGCCCGTTCCTGCTCGTCTACGGCACCGGTGACTCGGCGCTCGCCCCGCTCCTGCGTCATGCGGCAACGCAGGAGGGCACTCGCTGGTGGCTGATCGGCAACGGCCTCGCCCGCGTCGTGCCGGATACGGCCGTCACATCCGAGGAGATCGCCCGCTGCAATCTCGTCTTGTATGGAGGCCCGCAGGAGAACTCGGTCACGAGGCGGATGGCCGACCGCCTGCCGATTCGCGTGAGGGACGGGCGGCTTGCTCTCGGCACCCGTGACCTTGGCGACAGCCTCGCCGCCATGTTCGTCTATCCCAACCCGCTGAACCATGGCCGGCTGGTGCTGGTGCGGATGGGAACCGATGCGGACAACACACGGCTTTCCCTGTTCTGGGGTGTGGCATCTTCAGGTTCGGGCGTCCCGGACTTCATGGTCTTTGACCGCTCAGTGCGCCGCTACGGCTGGTCCGGAGTCAGGGCCGCAGGTTTCTTCGGCCCGGACTGGACCATCGACCCATCATCCATGTACCTGAGGGAATAGGTCATTGGACTCACTGGTTCTGCCGGCTCATGCCAAGGTCAACCTGGGCCTCTGGGTCGGACGGAAACGTGCAGACGGGTTCCACGACATCGTCACGGTCGTCGCGCCTGTCGCCTTCCATGACACGGTCAGCATCCGGACCGTGCCCCGCGGCATCGTTGTCGGCCCCGCCGGCTTCAGACCGCAAACCGCACACCGCAACCTCGCTGTCCCATGGGATTCTGCCAACCTGGCCTACCGGGCAGCAGCGGCGTTCTTTCGGGCCGCGCGCATCCAGGCCGGGTGCGCGATTCGCATCGCCAAACGCATACCGGTCGGAGGCGGTCTCGGTGGCGGGTCGTCGAACGCAGCCGCGGTGCTTGCCGGCCTGAACCGGCTCCATGGCCAACCCCTGTCCCCGCGCCGGCTCCGCTCTGTCGCCGCGTCGCTCGGCAGTGACGTACCGGCATTCCTGATAAACGGGCCGTGCATCGCCCGCGGCTGCGGCGAGAAGCTCCGCGCCGTCCGACTTCCCCGGCTCGAGCTCCTGCTCTGCTTCCCCCGCTATGCGGTGCCGACGGCCTGGGCATACGCAGCGGTTGACCGCCTGCGAACCGGCAGGCAGGGTTTGACACGGCCGGCCATTTCTCCTAAGATACTGCGCGTCGCACTGCGGCGCAACGAACCGGGCAGGGTCGCCGCACAACTCGCGAACAGCTTCGAACCCGCGGTATTCAGGCGACATCCTGAGCTGGGCCGTGCCAAGAAGCTCCTGCTCCGGCACGGCGCGCTCGCGGCCTCACTGTCTGGTTCCGGCAGTACGGTCTATGGCCTGGCTCGAACGAAAGGCTGGAAAGACCCGATGGCCGCCCTGGCCCGGCATGGATTCCACTGCGTCAAAACCAGCACCATCTAGACCAATGCCGAACGACGAACGCCGAATGCCGAACCGCCGCAACCCGGTTCGACGCTCGGAGTTCGCACTTCGAAGTTTCCTTTGGGGCGTCGTTCAACTGGCAGGACCCAGGACTTTGGATCCTGTTATGAAGGTTCGAGTCCTTCCGCCCCAGAATTGGATGGTTCTTGGTTTTCGGTTCCTGGATACTGGCCCCGGTCAGAGAGCCATGAACTGCGAACCTGGAACCAGGAACTAGTCAGGCGAGCGAGGTAACATGCAAGGTGAGCTCAAAATCTTCCATGGCCGGGCGAACATGCCCCTGGCCCTGAACATCTGCGAACACCTCGGCGTCAAACCCGGCGCAGCCGAGGTGAGGGCATTTGCGGACGGAGAGATCCGCATCAACATCATGGAGAGCGTGCGCGGCAGCGACGCCTTCGTTATCCAGTCCACGCAGCCGCCGGCCGACAACCTGCTGGAATTGCTGCTGATGATTGACGCGCTCCGCCGGGCGTCGGCGGAACGGATCACCGCGGTCATCCCCTACTTCGGCTACGCGCGCCAGGACCGCAAAGACAAACCGCGCGTCCCGGTTTCGGCCAAGCTGGTCGCGAACCTGATTGAGCGGGCCGGCGCCGACCGCGTGCTGACGATGGAACTCCACGCCGAGCAGATTCAGGGGTTCTTCGACATTCCGGTTGACCATCTCTATTCCACTCCGGTCATTGTCGACTTCTTCCTGAAACGCGGGGTCGACGGTTGCTGCGTGGTCGCGCCTGATACCGGCCGGGCCAACCGCGCCCGCGGCTTCGCCCAGCGGTTGATGGACAAAATGCCCCTCGCGGTCATCGACAAACGCCGTCCCGAGCCCAACAAGGCGGTTGTCATGAACGTGGTCGGCGAGGTCGAAGGCCTGGATGCGATCATCTTCGACGACATGGTCGATACGGGGAAGACGCTGATCCTGGCCGCGCGCGCCCTGCTCAAGCACGACGCCCGGTCGGTGATGGCGGTGGCCACTCACGGTGTCTTTTCCGGCGACGCGGTCCAGAAGATCCAGAAGTC
The DNA here is from genome assembly GCA_002347155.1 of Caldifarciminota bacterium UBA2258. Classification (GTDB taxonomy): domain Bacteria; phylum Hydrothermota; class Tepidihabitantia; order Tepidihabitantales; family Tepidihabitantaceae; genus UBA2258. Next base: position 12,685 of record DDXO01000005.1, on the reverse strand, counting down.
GCCGCTGGACGAGATGATAATAACCGATACGCTGCCGCTGCCCCGCCGAAAACTGGTCCGCAAGATTCGAGTGCTGCCCGTTGCGTCGCTGTTCGCGGATACGATTCTCCGCACTCACCGCAGCGAATCGGTCAGCTCATTATTCATGTAGAGGAGAACATGGCATACACAGTCAAAGCAACCCAACGCACCGATACCGGCAAAGGCAAGGTCGGCCGGCTTCGCCGCAACGGGTCTCTGCCCGCGGTTATGTACGGACACGGCGAACCGTCGCTGATGCTCGCGTTGTCGAACCACGAATTCAACCGGCTGCTCGACCGGATCAGGGGCCACAGCCCGATCGTCGAAGTCGAGATCGACGAACGGCCGGCGCAGAAGTGCGTCATCAAAACGCTTCAGCGCAACCCGATTACGGGCAACCTGCTGCATGTCGACTTTCAGAAGGTCCACCCGGGCGAGAAGGTAACCATGAACGTCCCGGTAATCGTCACCGGCTCGGCCGAGGGCGTCAAACAGGGCGGCATGCTCGACCACATTCTGCGTACCGTTCCGGTACGCGCCGCCATCGACGCCATACCCGAGCACTTCGAGGTCGACGTGACGGCGCTGAAAATCGACCACAGCATCCACATCAAGGACCTCGGCCGGACCGACCTCGAGTACACGCTCCCGCTCGACTCACCGATTGTCACCGTGCTGTCGCCGCGCAAGCTGACCGAGACGCCGACCGCGGCTGAGGCCGCCGCCGCAGCCGAGGCCGGACCGGCCGAGCCTGAGGTGATAACCGAAAAGAAACCGGCTGAAGAAGAAGCCGAGGGCGAGGAAGAGAAGGGCAAAGGCAAAACCAAAGCCAAGGCCGAGGCTGCACCCGAAAAGAAGGAAGAGAGAAAGAAGGAAAAGAAGTAGCCCGGTGACCATCTTCGGACTCGGCAATCCGGGGCCCCGCTATGCTCTCACGCGGCACAACGTCGGCTTCATGGTTGTGGACGCTCTGACCGCGCGGCTCGGGTCCCGGTTCCGGACGTTCACGGACCGGGCAGTCGCCCGCCGCCAGCTCTCGGGCGATGCGCTGGTGCTGGTCAAGCCGCTGCTGTTCATGAACGAATCTGGCATCGTCGTCAGGAAGCAACTGGAACGCAGGCCGGACGACATGCTGGTCATCTGCGACGACATGGCTCTGCCGTTCGGCCGGCTCCGACTCCGTCCCTCCGGCTCGGACGGCGGCCACAAGGGGCTGGGCTCGATTATCGCCCGGCTTGGCCGGAGCGATTTCCCGCGCCTGCGTGTCGGTATCGACGCGCCGGTCCGAAGCAGCGACGGAATCGACTACGTGCTGGAACGCTTCCCGGCGGAACAGGAAGAAGTGCTGTCCGAAGTGCTCCAGCGCGCAGTGGACGCCTGCATCGCCGTACTTACCCAGGGGCTCGAGCGGGCGATGAGCCGCTTCAACCCGATGGCGGCGCCCGGGGTCGAACCGGGAGGCAAAGGATGAAGGTCGGGATCGTCGGCCTGCCGAACGTCGGCAAGTCATCGCTCTTCAACCTGCTCACCGCCGGCAGCGCCAGGGTTGACCTCTATCCGTTCACGACTATCGAACAGAACATCGGCGTGGTGCTGGTTCCCGACGAGCGGCTGGACCGCATCGCGCAGATTCTCAAACCGGAGAAGGCGTCGCCGGCCCATATCGAGTTCGTCGACATCGCCGGCCTGGTCAGAGGCGCCAGCGCCGGCGAAGGGCTGGGCAACAAGTTCCTCGGCCACATCCGCGAAGCCGACCTCGTCCTCCACCTGCTGCGTGCCTTCTCTGCCGGCGACATCCCGCACGTGCTCGACACCGTGGACCCGGACCGCGACGCGGCGGTAGTCGAAGCCGAGCTGGCAATCGCCGACCTGGCGATTGTCGACAAGCGACTCGAGCACATCCGCAAGGAACCGAAGACACCGGAGCAGCATCTCCTGCTGGAGGCCCTTGAAAAACTTCACTCGGCCCTGACCCGGGGCGAGCGCCCGGCGCAGAGCCCCGAGGAGAGCCGCGCGACCCGCGAACTCGGCCTCATCATGCCCAAGCCGGTCATCTATGCCGTCAACTGCTCGGATACCGAGCCGGCCGACCCGTCCCGATTCGCGGCCACAGCCGCCCGGACCAGCCTGCTCTTCTCGGCAGCGCTCGAGTCCGGCATGAGCGACTTCACTGACCCGGACCGGGTCGAAATGCGGAGGTCGCTGAACCTCGCTCCCGAAGGCCCGGCCGGCATCGTCACGCGCTGCTTCGACGCGCTCCACCTGGTCCGCTTCTACACGGTTAAGGGCACCGAGTCCCGGGCCTGGGCCGCACCGGCCGGCACCACCGCGCTCGAAGCCGCGTTCATGATTCACACCGACATCGGCAACGGGTTCATCCGGGCCGAAGTGGTCAACTACCGCGACCTGGTTGCCTGCGGCGATTTCCACGCCTGCCGCGACCAGGGTCATATCAAAGTCGAAGGCAAGAGCTATGTCGTGCAGGACGGCGACGTCCTGCACGTCAAGTTCAGGTAACATGCCGAGAACTGCCCGCAGCAGAATCGCCGAACATTTCCCGCAAATCCCTGAGGAGGAAGTTTGAACAACTACGAACTCGCGATGATTGTCAGTCCGGACCTTGCGGAGGGTGATGTAAAGAAACTCGCCCAGGACTCCAAAGAGCTGCTGACCGCAAGCGGCGCGACCGCCATCGCCGACGAGCAGATTGAGCGCCGGGCCCTGGCCTACCCCATCAAGAAACACAACGAGGCCAACTACGTGTACATCAACTTCTCGGGTCCACCGACGACACCCGAGAAGTTCCGCTACGAAATGCGGCACCGCGAGGGCCTGATGCGCATGGCGTTCGTCTGCAAACCGGCACCCAAGCCGCCGGCCGAGGCCGAGCCCGCTCCGGCGCCGGAGCCGACCCCGGAGGCGCCCAATGTCTGAACCCGAACGAAGCCAGCGCCCGCCGGCCGCGCCCATCCGACTCGGCAGCCTGAACTACGTGGTACTGCTCGGCCGGGTCACCATGGACCCGGACCTGCGCTACACGCCCTCCGGCGCAGCGGTCCTCGGCTTCAGGATTGCCGTTGACCGGGTGTGGCGCGACAAAGCAACCGACGAGTGGAAGCGCGAAGCGTCGTTCTTCCAGGTGAACCTCTGGGGCCAAAGCGCAGAACGGTTGAGCAAGACGATGAGGAAAGGTTCTGCGGTCCTCGTCGAAGGGCAACTCCGCAGCCGCTCGTGGGAAGGCAAGGACGGCGAGAAGCGTTACGTGGTCGAGATTCACTCGTCCCGGACCCAGGTCCTGGACAAGCCCGACTACGCGGCCGGGCCAGGCGCCGGGCCGACTGAGGAAGAGCCGGACATACCCAAGGACCAGCTCGACGATATTCCGTTCTAGGTGAGTTAGGAGTTAGGGGTTAGCAGTTAGGAGGCCCGGACTGAGCTTGGGCTTGCGCTTTCAGACTCTATGTCTGGCTCGGATTCCGAGCTTCGTCATTCGTCCTTCGGACTTCGAGCTTCCCGCTTAGCGGGTCATGGCGGCTCGGTCGGGTCCCGGACCTGCCTCGACGAACTGGGCAGTGCCTTGTCTTCCTTAAACTGGAAGTGGTACGGCAGCGGAAACCAGACCCGCACCGGCCGCCCGTAGTGCTCGGCCGGAGCAAACGAACTGCGCAGGGCCGAGGCGCAGGCCGATGAATCCGCGACCGCATATCCCGAAGACACGACAATCCTGGCAGCCAGCACGGCACCATCGAAGTCAACCAGCGCCTCCGCACCGGCCGTTCCGCTGAAGCTGTACTGCTTCAACTCCTCCGGGTAGCCGGCCGGCTCCACGGCAATCGGCTGCGGCGGCTTCTGCACCTTGTAGAAACTCACCGTGTTCTCGAAGTCACCCATAAGCGGTATCATCGAACGATTCCAGTAACGGAGCATGCCCCGGTGATTGAACCGCAGTACGACCGTGTCGCCCGCCCGGGCTGAACTGCCCGAATCCGGCGACTGCGAAACTACGACGAACAGCGATGCCGGAGAAGTGTCGACCTCGACCTGCTCGAACTCTGACACCAGGCCGAGTCTCTTGAGCGCCCGGTGCGCATGATAGATGTCCTGGCCAACGAGTGCCGGCACCGATAGAGAGTCGGCCGCAGCGCCAACTGCAGCCAGGGTCAGCACGGCAGACAGCAGTACCTTCGGCTTCACGTGCACGAATCAGCTTAGTCGGCTCGCAGCCTCCTGTCAAACCCGATAGAACCAGGGCACGCGCGAAGCGGGCGCCCCGCGCTGCGCTGGACATGAAGCGAAAACGGGGACTGTCCCGCGCGTCCTCGCGCTGGGGACACATCCGCGACGCGTTCCTCGCGTCGCTTCGTAAACGTGTCCCCTCGGAACCAGGGATAGTGCAGAGCGCCCGCCGAAGCGGGCGCTCTGATATCAGGACCAGTCTACGGTCAGCGCGTCAGCGTCAGCTTCCCGGTGATACTCCGGTTGTTGAGCGTGTACCTGTACAGATACACACCCTCTGACACAGATGCTCCGGACTGAGACTTGCCGTCCCAGTTCACGCTGAAACGTCCCGGCTCGCTCTGACCGCTCGCGAGCATCCGGACGTTCCTGCCGGCCGCGTCAAAGATGTCAAGCGACACCACGCCGCGATGCGGCACTGCGTATGACAACCGCGTGCTCCGGCTGAACGGGTTCGGCCACACAGCCACGTCCATCAACGCTGGCTTCACGTCTTTCTGTTCTGCAACTGCGTGCCATTGCACCGGCACCTTCTGGACCACCACGGAGTTGGGAGTTGCCGGACCTTCGGACGGAAGCGTACCCGCTGCGACGTAGAACCCAGATACGGAATCGACCTCGTAGATGATGTACACCGTGTCACAGTCTGGGTAGCCATCGACCGCAAGATCGATGATTGATGGAAACCGCAGCGAATGCGTGCCGGCCGCTGCGATCTTGACGCCGTTTCCCCATGTGAGTCCGTTGTCGTCTGACCCCGACATCCAGATGTCGGCGCGGGCACGCGAGGTGGTCGGCTCGTAGTTCAGCGTGTCGAACTGCTCCCAGGTAACGAACAGGTTGCCGTCATTGTCCTGACCGATGCTGGGACGACAGGCAAGTGTCGCATTGGATGTTATCGCGTAGAGGTAGTTGTTCGGGTCAACCGACGCGGTGTGAATCCGGGTCCACTGCGTCTCATTGTCCTGGCAGTAGTGCCAGAGCTGGGAAGGAAAGATGTATCCGGTGTCGTTGACCATGGGCATGAGGTTGGCAACGATGTGGAACCGGTCTTGCCGGTCATACCAGGGGAACAGGGACGTGATATAGCAGCTCGTCACCGTATCCCCGCCGAACGCCACCGGCAGGTCGAGCAATGTCGGCCCGTTGCCCCAGGTCGCGCCGCCGTCCGTGCTGTAGTCCACGTACGCATCCTCCGGCGTGCCGGTCGAAATCTCCCAGACCAGCGCAACCTTGCCTGACACCTTCGAAGCAGCGATGTTGTGGCTCGGAAAGCCCGGGTTGGGGGTAATCCCGGTCAGCGGGGTCGAGAAGTTGGGCCAGTTCCCGGGCGCGATATTGCTGTAGCTCATGTCGTACGCGTCGGTAATCGGGAAGATGTTTATCTGGCCGTTCTGGTTCACCCCAATCGGCGGCCACTGACAGACGCCGAGCACCGGCTCGCCGTCGGCATAGTCGAAGATGCCGGCGCCAGGGGCCGCGTCTCGGGAGACCCGGGGCGTTATGCCGCCGCTACCCTGCACGTGACATGAGACAACCGCGACCCCAGACGTATCGACATCAATGTTCCCAAAGCCTGCCCGCTTGTCGAACACGTTCACGCCCGACTGCATGTAATCCACATCAAGCCAGTTCCAGGCTTTCGTGCTGTGGTCGTAGAAGTTGTAGCGCATATTCCGGTCCGGGAAGTCCTGACCGGTGGTTGCGGTCGAGTACATCCAAACCACGTGCACGCCCCAGAACGGCGCATTTGCTATCATCCGGTACGCCGGGCCGTTCGCCCACCAGTCAAAGGTCGTACCGCCCACCGTATCTATGGTACCGATCAGGGCCCGCGGCGGGATATCCGGTCCCTGATTGTCCGGTCCCGGCGTTGACGATGTCGTCACGCCCGGGGTGCCGTTCTCCGGCACCACCGCGGTCACCGGCTGAACCGTCGCTGCTGCCAACGCCAGAACCGGCGCGAGCAGTGCAAGACATAGGACGCTGCGCATCGGTCTCCTCCTTTTGTCGCGGTCCGACGGCATCACCGTCAAGTCGAAACTCGACGGTCTGCTCCATCACACCATAGCTTCCGCTCCTGCCGGAGCCCTGCGCCCCTCACGCAATCAATCTAATCGCGTCCGCCCCTTTGTCAAGTAACTGGACAGCGCGGGACACGACCTCAAAGTGGGGACTGTGCCGCGCCGAGTCGGACGTTGGCGCTCCGGGGAGACTGTCCCCATTTTGACTCACGATTGACGTAGAGCGCCCGCCGAAGCGGGCGCTCTGATATCAGGACCAGTCTACGGTCAGCGCGTCAACGTCAGCTTCCCGGTGATACTCCGGTTGTTGAGCGTGTACCTGTACAGATACACACCCTCTGACACAGATGCTCCGGACTGAGACCTGCCGTCCCAGTTCACGCTGAAACGTCCCGGCTCGCTCTGACCGCTCGCCAGCGTCCGGACAATCCTGCCGGCCGCGTCGAAGATGTCAAGCGACACCACGCCGCGATGCGGCACTGCGTATGACAACCGCGTGCTCCGGCTGAACGGGTTCGGCCACGCCACAGCTTCAAGGCTCACCGGCATGACCGGCCGATGCTCGGCCACTGCCCCGCTCCCCTTTGGTATCGAATCACCCGGTATCTTGTGGACCACGATGGGGTTGGGACTCGGCGGGCCCTCGGATGGAAGCGAGCCCGCAGCTACATAGAAACCCGACACGGAGTCGTCCTCGTAGACGACCAACACGGTGTCACAGTCCGCGCCGCCATCAACCGCCAGGTCGATGATTGACGGGAACCGCATCGAGTGCGTACCGGCATCGGTAATCTTGAGCCCGTCGCCCCAGGTGAGCCCGTTATCGTCTGATCCCGACACCCAGATGTCGGCGCGGGCGCGGGAAGTTGTCGGGTCGTAGTTCAGGGTGTCGAACTGCTCCCAGGCGACGTACAGGTTGCCGTCGTTATCCCCACCGATGCTCGGGCGGCAGGCCAGTGTCGCGTTGGATGTCAGCGCGTAGAGGAAGTTCTCGGGGTCGACCGATGCGACATGAATCCGGCTCCACTGCGGCGTGTTATCCGGGCAGTAGTGCCAGATCTGCGCGGGGATTATGCGCCCGGTGTCGTTTATCATCGGCATGAAGTTGGCCACCATGTGGAACCGGTCCTGCTGGTCATACCACGGGAAAAGCGACGTGATATAGCAGCTCGTCACGGTATCGCCGCCGAAGGCCACGGGCAGGTCGAGCAGCGTCGGCCCGTTGCCCCAGGTCGCACCGCCGTCGGTGCTGGTCATCTCGTACGCATCCTGCGGGGTGTTGCCCGAAACCTCCCAGACCAGCGTTATCTTGCTCGACACTTTCGAAGCAGCGATATTGTGGCTGCAGAAACCCGGACTGGGGACAATCCCGGTCAGCGGAGTCGAGAAGTTGGGCCAGTTGCCGGGCGCGATATTGCTGTATCTCATGTCGTACGCGTCCGTCATCGGGAAGATGTGTATCCTGTCGTCGGGATTCACCGCAATCGGCGGCCACTGGCAGACGCCGAGCACCGGCTCGCCGTCGGCGTAGTCGAAAATACCGGCGCCCGGAGCCGCGTCCTTGGCGGTACGCGGGACGACGTTGCTGCCGCTCACCACGTGCCCTCCGACAATCGCGTTCCCGGCCGTGTCCACGTCAATGTTGCCGTAGCCTGCCCGCTTGTCAAACACGTTCACGCCCGACTGCATGTAATCCGAGTCGATCCAGTTCCAGGCTTGCGTACCGAAGTCGTAGAAGTTGTACCGCATGTTCCGGTCCGGGAAATCCTGGCCGGTGGTTGCCGCCGAGTACATCCAGACCACATGCACGCCCCAGCCCGGCGCATTTGATATCATCCTGTACACCGGGCCGTTCGCCATCCAGTCGTAGGTTGTGCCGCCGACTCTGACCTGGGTACCGACCAGGGCCTGCGGCGGGATGTTCGGCCACTGGCTTGCAGGCGTCGGCGACGTCGTCACTGCCGGTGTACCGTTCTCCGACACCATCGCGGTTACCGGCTCAACTGCGGCTGCCGCCAGCGCCAGCACCGGCGCGAGCAGCACAAAACACAGAGCACTGCGCATCGGTCTCCTCCTTTTGTCGCGGTCCGACAGCATCACCGCCTGCGCGTTGCTCGACGGCCTGCTGCCATCATACTGCCATGTCTGCTCCTCCCGGTGCCCCACGCCCCCGGACACAATCAATCTAATCGCGTCCGCCCCTTTGTCAAGTAACTGGACAGCGGAGCGCCCGCCGAAGCGGGCGCTCCGCATGGGAACATGACCGAAATCCACCCAGGATTTCGGATCGTGTCCCAAGCTCACCGCGTCAGCGTCAGCTTCCCGGTGATACTCCGGTTGTTGAGCGTGTACCTGTACAGATACACACCCTCTGACACAGATGCTCCGGACTGAGACTTGCCGTCCCAGTTCACGCTGAAACGTCCCGGCTCACTCTGACCGCTCGCGAGCGTCCGGACAATCCTGCCGGCTGCGTCAAAGATGTCAAGCGACACCACGCCGCGATGCGGCACTGCGTATGACAGCCGCGTGCTCCGGCTGAACGGGTTCGGCCATGCCACAGCCTGAAGACTCACCGGCATGACCGACCGCTGCTCAGCTACTGCCCCCTTTGGTATCTCGCTACCCGGTATCCTCTGCACCACCACGGGGTTCGGCGTAGCCGGGCCTTCGGTCTGGATGTAGAACCCGGCGATGGAATCATCCAGGTACAGGATGCAGACCGTATCCTCATCAGACCCGCCGTCGATGGCCATGTCGATGACCGCCGGGAACCGCATCGTATGAGTGCCGGCATCGGTGATCTTAAGCGGGTCTCCCCACGTGAGTCCATTGTCGTTCGAACCGCTCGCCCAGATGTCGGCGCGGGCGCGTGAGGTGGTCGGCTCGTAGTTCAACGTGTCGAACTGCTCCCAGGCTACGTAGAGATTGCCGTCATTGTCCTGACCGATCGTCGGACGGCAGGCCAGCGTGGCATTGTAGCCGATCGCATACATGTAGTTCTCCGGGTCAACCGACGCGACTGCTATCCGGCTCCACTCCGGCGTATTGTCCGGACAGTAGTGCCAGATCTGCGACGGCAGGATGTACCCGGTGTCGTTGATCATCGGCATGAAGTTGGCCACGATGTGGAACCTGTCCTGGACGTCATACCACGGGAACAGGGACGTGATGTGGCAGCTCGTTACCGTGTCGCCGCCGTAGGCCATCGGCAGGTCGAGCAGCGTCGGCCCGTTGCCCCAGGTCGCGCCGCCGTCGGTGCTGTAGTTGACGTAACCATCCTCAATGCCGGTCGAGGTCTGGATCGACCAGGTCAGCGCCACCTTGCTCGATACCTTTGAGGCCGCGAGGTTGTGGGTCGGGAAGCCCGGGCTCGGCACTATCCCGGTCAGCGGGGTCGAGAAACTCGGCCAGTTACCCGGTGCGATGTTGCTGTAGCTCAGGGCGTAGGCATCGGTAATCGGGAAGATGTTTATCTGGCCGTTCTGGTTCACCGCAATCGGCGGCCACTGGCAGACGCCGAGCGCCGGCTCGCCGTCGGCATAGTCGAATATGCCTGCGCCCTGAGCCGCGTCTTTGGCGACCCGGGGCACGATATTGCTGCCGCTCGAAACGTGGCCTCCGACAATCGCGTTCCCGGCCGTATCCGCGACGATATTGCCGTAGCCTGCGCGCTTGTCGAACACGTTCACGCCCGACTGCATATGGTCCACATCAAGCCAGTTCCAGTCGCCCGTGCTGTAGTCGTAGAAGTTGTACCGCATGTTCCGGTCCGGGAAGTCTGTGCCGGTGGTCGCGGTCGAGTACATCCACAGCGCGTGCACACCGTACGCCGGCGAGTTCACGATGGCAGTCAGCCTGGGTCCGTTGGCCCACCAGTCATAGGTCGTGCCGCCGATGGTATCCAGGGCACCAATCAGGGCTCGCGGCGGGATACTCGGTCCCTGATTTGCCGGTGCCGGCGCCGGTATCGGCGCCGTCGTCACGTTCGGCACGCCGTTCTCCGGCGCGAGCGCCGTGACCGGCTGAAGTATGCCTGCTGCCAGCGCCAGAACCGGCACCAGCAGGGCGCAGCATAGGACGTTACGCATTAGCTCCTCCTTGGGCGTTTAGGGAAATTGCACCACTGAGCCGGATAGTCCCGGCTCACTGTCGCTCATGCTACATTCTAGTCCTCTGCCCGCGCGTGTCAAGCGCACAGAGCCGCCCCGGAATCCGACATAGAAACCCAACACAAGGGCACAAAGAGGGTGAGGAGTGAGATTGGGCTTACCTGCCTGGTGTACCTGGTGTCTTGGTGGTTCAACATCGGGTTTGGGGACCGCGATTGATGGCCACGAAGACGGACAGAAGGGGTCACGGGATCAGGTGCAGGATTCGGACGTTCCGCCACCCTGTCCCTTTGTCCCTTCATCTCTCTATCCCTCTCCGGTTCGTTTCTGTTACTTCGTGCCTTCGTGGCTCATCTCTGTTTGTCCGCGTCCGCCTCACGACCCTCCTCCACTCTGGATTCTGGTTTCTGGACTCTCCACTCTGATCTATCCGGCTCCTCTATCTGCGTAATCTGCGGATAACTCCTTCGTCCTCACCTCTGCACTCTGGATTCTGGACTCCGGATTCCGAACTATCCGGCTCCTCTGTGGTTGAATGCCGGATTCTGCGAGCCGGGCTAGACCTCGAACTGCCCCTGGCCTGCCACCACGACTCGGCCGCCTACCCGGACGCGAATGCCCTCGCTCCTCTCCTCTCCCCGCAGATACAAAAGCGACGGCCGCTTCATCTCCACCCCCTGCTCGGTCTGGATGGCGAACTCGCTCTCCCCCAGATACCGGTGCCGCACCAGCCACGCGCACAGACAACCATTCGCGCTGCCCGTTGCCGGGTCCTCGGGCACGTCATAATAATCGCAGAACACCCGCACGTGCAGCCGGCACATCGGGTCAACTGTCTCCGGCGAGAAAGCAAGAAACGCCTTGGCCTCGAGCTTATCGGTCAGACCGTAATACTCGGCCAGACTCACCTTGATGCCCTGCATCGCGGCCAGGGACTTCACCGGCACGATGACGAACGGAAGACCGGTCGACACCTCCTGAACCGGAAACCGCTCGTCGATGTCCGCTCGGGTAAGCCCCAGCACGCGTGCCGCCGCCTCCGGCTCCACCACCGACCCGAACACGGGCGGAACCTGGGTCATCACCAACCTCTCTTCCCTCTCCTCCACCGCCACCGGCACCACTCCCACCTTCAAATCCAGCCTCACTTCCTCACCCTTCCGTCCGAGGAACCTATCCCAGACCACGTACGCTGTTCCCAGTGTTGGGTGCCCGGCAAACGGCACCTCGCGGGCCGGCGTGAAAATGCGCACAGGCCATCCCCGCTCATTCGGCCTATCCGACAAAATGAAGGTGGTCTCGCTGAAATGGATCTCCCGCGCCAGCGCCTGCATCTCCTCGTCGCTCAATCCTGCCCCGTCCGGGAACACGGCCAACTGGTTCCCCTCAAACCGCCGTCGTGCAAACACGTCGCAGATAATAAACTCGCGCTTCATAGTGCCCATCCTATCCCGTCCTGCCCCGGGGTCAAGTCGCCTCCTGCCCCAGTCTTTCGCCCGACAGCCCTCGACCCGTGCCGACCGACGGATACCGCTCATCGCCCCGCTCAAGCCGGCTCACCAAATTGCCGGCGTTCTTGCCGCCTCTGCCCATGGCCCGGGCAAGCTCAAGCTGGGTCAAGCCTGCCTTGAGCCGCAAATCCCGCAGCCTCGCGCCCAACTCCGACGTGAAGACGAACGTCTCCGGCGAGGGCTTCATTTGAGCCAGATTCTACAATATCGTAGATTCGCCGTTGAGCCAGAAACTAACGCAAATGACTGTATCAATTTGGCTTATGCCATGATGCCCCAAAACTACCCCTGCGCGGGGGAAGTACTTTGGCCCGTTCCGGCCCACGTGCCTTCACCCGTTCCGGCACACGTGCTTTCACCCGTTCCGGCACAAGTGCTTTCACCCATTCCGGCTCACGTGCTTTCACCCGTTCCGGCTCAAGCACTCGCTCAAGTACCGGCTCCGACCCGCACGCCGAACCGGACAACGGCTGCGGTCCGGCTCTGGGCACGTAATACTACAAGGGGCGGGCTTGCGCCCGCCCCCGACCTGTATACTGCCTACTGTCTACTGGCTACTGCCTACTGCCTGCTTCTCCTCGCGCCCTAGAAGTCCGGCCGAAAAGTCTTGACAAGCGTCCTGTTCTATGGTAGTATAGGCTCATCGCTGAGCAGTTTGTAGACAGCCCGGGGCTTTCCGAGAGGAGGCGTCTTGGTCGGACACGTTGATCCGCAGCGTAACCTGTACACCTGTGACAATCAGTACCTGAAGTTCGTGGGCGAGGATACGTTCTACGGCTTT
>DDXO01000113.1 GCA_002347155.1 Caldifarciminota bacterium UBA2258 | reverse complement strand
CTGACTCTCTTCCTGTTTCTTGCGCCAGATCTCACCGGCGTGGTGAAACGGCGACAGCACCTCCTCTTCCCTGCGTCAGTTCATGGTCGTGTGCCCCAGATGCCCGGTTTCCGGCCGGACTTCTAGCGAGTATCTGTTCTCTGTCCAGTTGGTATACTGCCCGTTGTTATGGAGGAAGACCGGCTGGTTCCTGAAATGCACGGTCTCGATCGCGTTCCTCTTGCGCCAGGTAGTGCCTACGATCTTCTTTGCGAGATCCGATTGACTGCGGGCGCGCAGCTTCTGAGTGGGAGCAGCGAACCCTCCGCCGCTAGGCCCTCTGGTCGTGTCGATTCTGCGCACATAGTCGAGGATTTCGTGCAGCATGGACGCTTCCACGTTGCCCGCGGCGGCTTCCCGGATGATGACGCTTCCAAGCGAGAGCTTGCTGACCATCGAGTATCTCATATCCGTGTCGGATAAGGTTCTCTCTAGAGTCCGGCTCAACTCCTCCACTGATCGACGCAGCAGACGTGGCTGAAGTCTGTGCGAATACTGGTGTGTATAGAACTGGTTAAGGTCAAACTGGAATGGTGTCAGGTCGTCCTTCAGGAGCACGAATTTCTTGTCAGCTCTTAGAGCCCAGCCGAGCTCCAAATGGACATTAGGATTGCTGGAGGAGAGGTCGCACAAGATCACATCAGCGCCTTCCACCTTCCGCCAGATATGGTCGATGATCAGGCGGCTGCCGATGTCCTCGTCGTCGCGTTCGCACTCCAGGCCAGCTCTTTCTGCGGCGGGGCGGATGAGGCCTTCATATACCTCGCTCCAGTGATTCTCATCGTTACCATACCGAGGCAGGTCCTCCGTTCTTAGGCTCAGCGGCATGATCACGAAACACCTTCTCTTGACTGGTACCTGTGTAGGCGTCACAGGTGACATCTGTGTCCTGTCAGAGGGAGTTACCACGTAAGCCTCCTATCGACCTGCGTCGCACCCGGAAGTGCGACGAACGTCGTCGTCACGGCGGTATTGTAGGATTCGCGGGCGGGCGTGTCAAATGGGCATCCGCCTAGCTGCGAGTACTGCGTGGTCTTCACCTAGCTGGTCCCGCGCACCCAGGCCCCGCGAGCCTAGTCTTGCGCTTCAGTTTTCCAAGGAAGGCAGCGGCTCGCCTGCGATCACTCTCGCGTGGAGCCCACGGTGCAAATCGTTTGTGTGTCGATCGATTGTACCTGCCATCAATCAGTTCGTAGACGACGGCCGATGGCGTCTCGACGACGAAGCTGTGCCAGGTTCCCGCCGGTATCTCGACGGAGCGCACGGGTCCTCTATCGCTGAGATAGACAAAGCGATTCACGCTGCCGGCGACACGAGAATCTGCAGAGCCACTACCTCGGGTTCTCGGTCGTGCGTCCCAACCCCACGGCATTTGTGGGCCGCGCCGCTTTGCCAGGACTCAAGGGGGATCACCGTCACTATACCTGTGGGCGAAAGTACGAGGTGAGTCTCGCCGGTCTCGCTTTCTCCGTCGATGGAGTCGCCTTCCAGCAACAGGACGCGACAACCAGCGCTTGTGCGACAACGGCCATTTGGGTAGCGCTCCAGAAAACGGCCCACGAGGAGCGATTCCGCACGCCGACCTGCAGTGAAACAACGATAAACGCCACAAAGTTCAGCCTCCAGTACGGAAGGTCGATTCCAAACTCCGGTCTTTCACCGGCGCAGATGTGTGAGGGCGTGAGGGCGAGCGGACTTGAGCCGAACCTCTTCGAGGTATCCAGAGATCAGCAGTACTGCCGATACTTGGCCTACTCTTACCTCAGTTCCGGCTTTCCCGTGATTGCATGCATCTACTTCTATCACGTAAAGAAGGCGAAGTACGATGCCATGGCCGCCGCCATTGCCGCCAAGGGGAAGGGCGAGATACCCGAGCCGAGTTGGGACGATGGGCACGCAATCACCTTGGTTGGGTATCGCGACGACCCGTCTCGTGGCCAGTCTGTGTGGCTCGAGCCGGAGCCCGGCCAGAAGAAGATAGGCGTATCGATGGTCGGCGAGCAGATAACGGAGTTCTATTGCCACGACGACAGGCTTGGCCCGTACGCTCGTGTCAATTGCATCGAGCCCCCGTGGGGAACCAGTGACATCAGCATCAAATGGCCCGGGTCTCAGCCGCCGGACCTCGCCAGAATCGAATACCTGCTTGTACCTGTCTATCGGAAGGTCCGCCTCAGCTATCAGGATGTGCAGCGCGAGAGTCTGAAGCTGCTGCGGTTCTTGGGGATGAAAGGTCTACCTCCCCTCCAAGACCTCGCGCTCGACTTCAGCGTCGTCCGAGGTCGTACGTACTGCGAACAGCTTGTCACGTCTCGGCCCGTGATACCGCCTGGCGAGCTCTACGAAACACTGACCCGCGACAGCATGCCGAGGTACGTGCAAGCCTGCAGTGTCGGCTACAGAGGGGCCCCGCTGCTGGACATCCTCTTTGATACCACCGAGAGCCCGCTGGGCGATTCGCTTATCGGGCTGGTCTACCGCGACCCTTGGGCCCGTAACCACGCGCACCAGTTGGATTCCCTCGTAGAGCTGTACAGGTCAGCCGCCTGCTGACCGTGTCGTGACAATAGAGACGCCACGGACTGAGAAGCACAACACCCACAAGCTGACATAGCCCGCGCGCGGCGGGCAACTGCGCCGCGCCGGCGCCGGTCGCGAACCACACGGCTTCCGCTTGGCGGCGGTCATCGGCCGATGGTGAGTGGCAAATCCGGACAGGGAAGATAGGAGTAAAGAGGGAGGAAGGAGGAGTAGGGTTTTCGGAGGGGTGCTGTTTGAGGACTAGGCCAAGGACGAGGTTTAAGGTTGAGGATGAGGTTCTGGATTCTCTCTGCGGCGAGATTCGGGCCGGTTCCGGCGTGCCAGTTCCGGCCTACCGGATGAACCCGGCCAAGCGGCCGGGTTCACACCATCATCTGAGCCGGCGGAGCCGGCGCGCGGAGCCGAACCAGACGAACCCGGTGATAATGAGCGACGCGAACAGGCCGTAGGAGCCGAGCACGATTCCGGCGACCTGATGCCCGGACAGGTTCCGCGGCGTGGTTGCGGCCAGCATGACTACCCAGAAGGAATAGGCAAGCAGGGCCGCGCCGAAGATGACAAGGTCCACAACGATGTGCCCTGACAGCAGGAACGGGCTCGGGCTGGGTCGGAGCAGACGCAGGTAGCGTTCGCGCTCGCCTGCGGCAGCCGTCTGCGCGGCGTCATCGGTGAGCGACAGCGGGCCGACCATGCTCCACTCCGCCTCGAACAGGCTGGATGCGCGCCGACACAGGGCGGCGAGCACGGCGACCAGGGCGACGAGCAGCAGCGCGTAGATGACCGGCCGGTACGCGTAGAAGAGCGCAATGGGCTCAATCGAGCTGCTGACGGTTAGGGGAAAACGGAGCAGAAGTCCGGGCCCGAACCCGGCATGCACGAGCAGCGCGAGCGAGAAGAGTATGCGCAGGTAGAAGGTGGCGCGGGCAGCGCGGCCGAGCTGCTCGCGGAATCCGCCGCCGGAGCTTTCACCAGGAACCGACATGGTCTTCAGCATAGGTCAGGCCGGGCCGAAGTCAAACGAGGACCAATGCGCTGAACCCAACTTGGGACTCCACCACAAAGACACAAAGGCACAAAGAGGGTGAGAAACTCAGGTTATTCTGTCTGCTTGGTGCTCTTGGTGGTCTGATACCGGGTCCGGGGCAAGGGCAGGGCCCGAGTAGCGTCCGCTGCTAGCTACCCGGCGCTGCCTCGCGGATGAACCCAAGTACATGCAGCCGGCCGAGTGACCGGTAGATGCTGATTGCCGCCTGCAGTGGTATGATGGTCCCGTCGCGCCTGAGGCCGTGGAATGAGTAGCTGGTCGGGGCGGCCTTTCCCTGTTCGCGCAGACGGGTGTAGCCGGCCAGGAGCTCGCGGTCCTCGGGCGCATCGAAGTCTGCGGCGGTCCGGCCGATGACATCGGCCGGCGAGTCGTATCCGAGCAGCCGGGCGTACTTTTGGTTGGCGTAGACGACCACGCCGTCACACTCGCCGACGATCGCGCCCGGCGAGTTGTCGAGAACCGCCCGCAGCTCGTCCGCGGTCTGTTCGGCCGCCCTGGCCAGCCGCTCCCGTTCGGTGGCGTCGTGGATAACGGTCAGGACTCGGACCACCCGGCCGTGCTCGGTCACCGGCATCTTGGTCGTCTTGGTGACAAGGGTCCGGCCGGCGACGTTGGTTGTTTCTTCGGTAACGACCGGTTCGCCGGTGTCGAAGACGTGGCGGTACTCCTCTCTGACTCGGTCGGGGAGGAACGGGAAGGCCTCAAACACCGTCTTTCCAAGCACCGCGTCGCTAAACTCGTTCTGGCGGAGCCAGGCCGTGAAAGCCTGGTTCACCATCACAATCCGCAGGTCGGCATCGGCGACGTGAACCGGGTCCCGCATCGCCTCGAGCGCCGTGCGGTAATGCCGCTCGCTCTCGCGCAGGGCCTGTTCTGCCCGAGCCCGTTCGGTGACATCGCGCACGAGCACGATTTCGGCGGGCGCGCCGTCGTAGTTCGCAATCCCGACGTTGACTTCCACCGAGAGTTCCCCGCCGCCGCGCGGCAGAATCCTGACTGAATACGTGGAAGGCTCCGGCTCGCCGGCAAGGCGGCGGCGGTACCGTTCGGCCACGGTCGGCCGGTCATCGGGGTGTATGTATTCAAACAACTCCTTGCCGGTGAGGTCTTCCGGCGTATGCCCGACCATCCGGGCAAGCCGCTGATTTGAGTACCTGAGCCTGCCGTCCTGGATGACGCAGATACCATCGCTTGCCCGCTCGACGACGCTGCGGTACTTCTCCTCGCTTTCGCGCAGAGCCGCGGCGTCCCGCTCCTGGTCGGTCACGTCGTCGCCCGAGCTTAAGGTACCGGTCGGCCGTCCCTGCTCGTCGCGCAGGAGCACGTTGTGCCAGGCAATCAGCCGTTCCTCGCCAGAGGCGGTAAGGACCGGATTGCTGTAGTGCTCCACCGGTTCAAGGTTGCCTCGAATCAGCTCGGCGAACACCATCCTCACCTGGGCCCGGTGGCGCTCCGGAATGACGGTGTCGAACCAGTTGCGGCCGAGCACCGCCGCCTCGGTGACCCCCAGCACCTGGCAGGCCCGACGGTTGAGCAGGGTGATGCTGCCGGAAGCGTCAAGGGCGACGAGCATCGCACCGGCCAGCGCCAGGTAGGTCTGCGACCGTTCTTTCTCTTCGCGCAGGGCGCGGACCGCCTTGACCCGTTCGGTTATGTCAGTGACGATGCCGAGAATCGACCTGGTGCCATCGTAGTCGATGAGCTTCGTCGTGATGATGGATTCGAGGCGCCGGCCGTCCTTCGTGACCAGCGTGTATTCGTACGGCTCGACGTCCTCGCCGCGTCCGTGGCGGGCGTAGACCTCCCGGATGTGATCTACTGACTCCGGCGCGATGAGCTTCATGAAGTCGAAGTCCGGCGCGTAGAACTCTTCGCGCGTGTAGCCCATCACGTCCACGCTCTGCTGGTTGGCGTACACCACCCGGCCCCGGCTGTTGATGAATATCATGTTGGGCGACTGTTCGGAGAAGCTGCGGAACTTCTCTTCGCTCTCGCGCAGCGCCTGCTCGGCCTGTTTGCGCTCGGTGATGTCCCGCGCTATCGAGAGGACTACGGTCTTTCCGTCCAGCGTCATCGTCGAGGCGCTTATCTCCACCGGAATGCGGCGGCCGTCTTTGTGGACTCTCACCGCCTCGGCGCGAAACGTTCCGTCGCGGAGGACGGCATCGGTCAGCCGCTGCAGCCAGACGCGCGACTCGGCCGGCACAAGGTCCGCGACCTTCATTCTCGCAAGCTCATGTTTCGTATAGCCAAGCAGCTCACACCCGTGGCGGTTTGCGTCAAGAATCCGCCCATCGACTGCCTCAACGAACACCGCGTCGCTGGCCGACTCGAACACGGTGCGGTACATCAGCTCCGACTGGCTGCGGGCCTGCTCGGCCCGCACGCGGTCGGTGGCGTCACGAGTCACCCAGAGTATCCGCGGTTCGCCGCCGACCGTCATTGTCGTGGCCAGCAGGTCGACTACGAAACCGGAGCCGTCCTTGCGGCGCATACCCATGGTCCTGGCCACGTGCCGGCCGGCTTTCAGGTTCGCAATTGCCTTGGCCGCGATGGCGCGGTCCTCGGGTGTAACCGCGTCTAGGAGACTCATGCGTCTGGTTTCCTTGAGGGTATGGCCGTACAGCCGGAGGCGCGCGGGGTTCGCTTCCAGCACCTGCCCCTTCATGTCGGCAATCGCCACCGCGTCAGGCGTGTTGTCGAAAAGCACCCGGTACTTGTCCGTGGAGGCCTGAACCGCCTCCTCGGCGCTCCACAGGCCGGTCACGTCCCGACCGACGAAGACGACACCGGCCACTTCTCCCGCCGGGTTGCGCCCGGCCGTGGCGAACAGGTAGATGGCTGCTTCGTTCCCGGTGCGCGTGTGGCAGCGACGAGCACCCGCGAAGTCGCGTCCGCCGAGTATCTCCGCGAGGTCAACGGCCGCCTTTCCCTCTGTTTCCAGGCGGCAGGCGATGGCATACGGCTTGCCGAGCACCTCCTCAACCCGGTAACCGGAAATCTCCTCCGCCTCCTTGTTCCAGTAGACGATGCAGCCAAGCCGGTCCGTAGCGAAGACGATATCGCCGGGCTGAAAGGCGATATCGGCCGTGAAGGGGAAAGGCGGGGTCGTTCCGTTATGGGTCATCTCAAGAACAGCAGTGCGGACCGGATTCGGGTGCCCGCGCCGGCAGTCCCTGACGCTGGACAAGAATCCGTGCGACCGGCATCGACGTGCATTCTACGTCTGCTCGCACCCCAGTCAAGTGTTTGTGAACCTCAGCACCGTTGTATCTCGGAATCGTCGTCGCTCTGTCGAACGTGCAGCTTCCGTTCCCGAGTTCCATTCCCAGCCGCGTCGTATCTTCTTGCTGGCCGGATGCTTACGCGCCAACTGCGCGAACGCCGGCTTTTGCGCGCCGCTGGCGGCGCTTTATGCGGCAGCGGTTGGCGCAAAGCGCAGCAACCGGTGCCTCAGTCCCGGTCTTGCGCTGTGACTGCCGGCCCGATGTCAGCAGGGTGCGCAACAAGGAAGTCGGGGTGAAATGACGCAAGAAACCATGCCGGCCTGAACCCGTAGGTAACGGCACAAGAGCAAACCCCTGCCGCCTTCGCCGACTGAATGTCAAGTTCGGAATCCCCAACCATGATTGCGTCGGCCGGCTGCACGCTAAGGTCTCGCAGTGCTATGAGGATCGGCTCCGGGTCCGGTTTGTGCTTCCTTCCCTCGAGCCAGCCGTGGACGTAGTCGAAGTACCCGGCCAGACCCGAACCGGCCAGTGTGAACTCGGCCTGCGTCTGGTGTTTCGTGGTCACGAGCGCCAGCTTCACTCCGCTGCCGCGCAGCATCTCCAGCAGCTCGCGTACACCCGGATAGACCCTGGTGTTGTCGTTGAAGTGCTCGGCGTAGTATGCGCGGTAGTCTTCGGCAAACCGACGCACTTTCTCGTCGTCGACGTCGCCCGCCAGCGCCCGTACAACTGACTCCAGCGGCTGACCTATGAGTACGAGTATGTCCTCGTCCGCCGGCTGCTCGCGGCCAGGCAGTATCCGGCCGAGCGCGTGCCTGACCGCCGCTACGATGTCCTTCCCGGAGTCTATCAGCGTGCCGTCGAGGTCGAAGAGCGCGGCGGCGTACGGGTGGATGGCGGTTCCTGTGTCGCGGGCGTCCGTCCGGTCACTGGAACCCTCGAACCCGGTCCCTGTCACCTGGCCGCCGGCCGCCAGTATTTGTCGAGGTAGGCATCGCGGACGCGTTTGAGTTCGCCCCGCGGGAAGACAGCGAGCAGCTTCCAGCCGAGATCCAGGGTCTGCTCTACCGTGCGGTTCTCGAACTCGCCCTGCGCGATGTACTGCTCCTCGAAGTCCCGGGCAAAGTGAAGGTACAGCTTGTCCACGTCGGTCAGCGCCGCCTCGCCCAGGATGATTTCGAGCTCTTCCGCCTCCTTGCCGCGCGCATAGCAGGCATAGAGCTGGTTGAAAAGGTCCGCATGGTCCTCGCGGGTCTTACCCTTGCCGATACCCTTGTCCTTGAGCCGCGAGAGCGACGGCAGCACGTCCACCGGTGGCGCTATCTTGCGCCGGTGCATCGCCCGGGAGAGGATAATCTGGCCCTCGGTGATATAGCCGGTCAGGTCCGGGATAGGGTGCGTCTTGTCGTCCTCGGGCATGGTCAGCACCGGCATCATCGTAATCGAACCGCTGCGTCCTTTGATGCGGCCGCAGCGCTCGTAGATGGACGACAGGTCGGTGTAGAGGTAGCCCGGGAACCCGCGGCGACCCGGTATCTCCTTGCGCGCCGCCGAAACCTCCCGCAGCGCCTCGCAGTAGTTGGTCATGTCGGTCAGCACCACAAGGACGTGCATGCCGAGCTCGAAGGCCAGGTACTCGGCGGCGGTGAGCGCGGCCCGCGGGGTCGCAATCCGCTCGATCGCCGGCTCGTCTGCCAGGTTCAGGAACAGCACGGTGCGCTCGAGCGCGCCCGACTGAGTGAGACCGCGGATGAAGAACTCCGCCTCCTCGAACGTAATGCCCATCGCGCCGAAAGCCACAGCGAACGGCTCGCTCGTACCCAACACCCGCGCCTGCCGAACAATCTGTGCAGCCAGGCGGTTGTGCGGCAGGCCGGAACCGGAGAAAATCGGCAGCTTCTGGCCGCGGACCAGGGTATTAAGCCCGTCGATGGAAGAGACTCCGGTCTGGATGAACTCGTTCGGGTACTCGCGCGCGTAGGGATTGATCGGCGCGCCGTTGACGTCCACGCGCCGGTCCGGGATTATCGCCGGCCCGCCGTCGCGCGGCCGCCCCAGACCGCCGAACACCCGGCCGAGGATTTCCGGCGACAGGTCGATGGTTATGCCGCGGGCCATGAAACGTACCTTGGCCGACGGCACGTCGATACCGGTCGTTCCCTCGAACACCTGGACCAGCGCGTGGTCGCCTTCGACCTCCAGCACCTGGCCGCGTCTGACCTCGCCGGACGGAAGCGTAATCTGCACCAGTTCCTGGTACTTGACACCCTCCACGTCGGCAACCAGCATAAGCGGCCCGGCGATCGATGTAACCGTCTGGTATTCGCGGATCATTTCGCCTCCAGGACGTCCAGCTCTTTTTCGAGGTCGGAGCAGGTCTGGGCGATGGCAGCCGGCGCCTCTGCCTCGGTCAGGTACTTCATCCGGGCGATGCGGTCGCGGGCAGCGGCCCGCTCGATCGCTTCGATCTCGACGCCGCGTGCCAGTGCGGCGCGACCCAGCGCGTGGAAACGGAGAATCGCGCTGAGCATCGCCGCCTGCTTGTTCAGCGACGCGTAGGTATCGACTTCGTGGAACGCGTTCTGGTGCAGGAAGTCCTCGCGGATCGAGCGGGCGGCTTCCAGCACCAGTCGGTCCTGCGCCGACAGCGTGTCCTTTCCAACAAGGCGGACGATTTCCTCCAGTTCGGCCTCTTTCTCGAGCAGCTGCATGGCCGCCGCCGCGTCCTTCATGAATTCCGGCGTCGCCTGGCGGTCAAACGACTCGCGCAGCACATCGGAATAGAGCGAGTACGAATTCAACCAGGAGATAGCCGGGAAGTGCCGCTGAAATGCCAGCCGGTCCTCCAGCGACCAGAAAACCTTGACCACGCGCAGGGTCGCCTGCACGACCGGGTCGTTGAGGTCGCCGCCGGGCGGCGATACCGACCCCACGACCGACACCGCTCCTTCCTGTTCCTTGCCCTCCGGGGTCCGGCCCAGGCAGACAATCCGGCCGGCACGCTCATAGAACTCGGCAACGCGGGTGGCGAGGTAAGCGGGGTAGCCTTCTTCGCCCGGCATCTCCTCCAGGCGGCCCGAGATTTCCCGCATCGCCTCGGCCCAGCGCGAGGTCGAGTCGGCCTGCAAGGCCACCGAGTACCCCATGTCGCGGTAGTACTCGGCCAGGGTAATGCCGGTGTAGATTGAGGCTTCGCGCGCGGCCACCGGCATGTTCGAGGTGTTGGCGATGAGAACGGTCCGCTTCATGAGTGGCTCCCCTGACTTCGGATCGACAAGGTTCGGGAACTCCTTGAGCACGTCGGTCATCTCGTTGCCGCGCTCGCCGCAGCCGACGAAGATGATTATCTGCGCGTCCGACCACTTGGCGAACTGGTGCTGGATAATGGTCTTGCCCGAGCCAAACGGCCCGGGTACGGCTGCCGTTCCGCCCTTCGCGATCGGGAAAAAGGTGTCAACCACTCGCTGACCGGTCACGAGCGGCTGGTCCGGCTGCAGCTTCCGGCGGTAGGGCCGCGGGCGACGCACCGGCCAGCGCTGAGTCATCTTCAGCGGCTGCTCGCCGTTCGAGGTCTTGATAAACGCGACCGGGTCGTCGACCGTGAACTCGCCCGGTCCGATCCGGACTATCTCACCCGCCATCCCGGGTGGCAGCATTATCCGGTGGCGCACGAGAACGGTCTCCTGGACTTCCCCGACAATGTCGCCGGGTTCGACCTGGTCGCCGGGCTTGCGCAGCGGGGTGAAGCCCCACTTCCGGCTCCGGTCGAGCGGCGGCGCCTCCACGCCTCGGCTGATGAAGTCCCCTGTCTGCTTCTGGATGACATCCAGCGGTCGCTGAATTCCGTCGTAGATCGACTCGATCAGCCCTGGTCCCAACTCGACCGAGAGCGGCTCAAAGGTCGGGAATACCGGCTCGCCCGGGCCCACGCCTCCGGTTTCTTCGTAGACCTGGATTGACGCGCGGTCGCCTTCGAGTTCGATGATCTCGCCGACCAGCCGTTTCTCGCTGACCTTCACGACGTCGTACATCCTCGCCCCGGCGAGACCTTCGGCTACCACCAGCGGACCCGAAACCTTTATAATCGTACCCTGGCTTTCACTCATCGCTAATCTCCTTCGTACGGAACCGAGGTCTTCTCTCCCCGCGGAGCCTGCGCGCGGCCGAACACGTCCGCTCCGACGGCACGCCTGACAATCTCCCTCAGTCGCTCCAGCCCGCGCTGCTCCGCGCCCATCGGCAGCATCACCAGACACGGAGTTGCTCCCCGGCTGTGGCGGCCGATCAAGTCGGCCAGATGCATCGCTAAGTCCTCTGTGTAGAACAGCACCGACAGGCCGGCTGCGAGCAGGGCCTCGACCTGCCGCCCGGCTTCAGGTCCCGGCTCGACCGCAAAGACGGCGAAACCTGATGCGCGGAACGGCGCGATGACTTCCGGTCGCCCCACGACGCCGACCTTGGCCGTCAGGTCGCCGGGCGAGTGCTGCGTTTCGCTACTCGACATAGGCCACCAGGTCCTGCGTTTGCTCGACCCCGAGGCCGGCGAGCTTCGCCGCGTAGAGGAGCCGCAGGTTACGCAGTTCGTTCTCGCGTAGGAGAAAGAAGGCGACCAGCGGTTCGTGTCCGAACGTCGCATAGCGGGTCAGGCGCAGATAGCCGAGCTCTAGCTCGCGCCCGAGCCGTTCCATCCGTAAGAACGAACGCCGGTCCGTCAGCGCCGCTCTTCCCTGCTCCAAGTACTCGCGAAATTCCTCGCTGCCCACGCCGTTGGGTGGTGCCTTGGCGAGCAGGCCCAGTATCGCTTCCCAAGGCTGCGGCAGCGCCGACAGCAGACTGGCGAGCGTCAGTGCCCCGCCTTCCAGGAAAGCGGTTTCCATCTCCCCTGCCAGGACCTTGTCGTCATTCTCTCTTGCCTTCACTCGCACCAGCGTACGCAGGTTTTCGGTGTCGGCATGCAGCGCGAAGTACCCGGCCACGAACTCGCTCGCGCTCGCCACCTGCCGCTCCACCTGCTGCTGGAGCCGGTCCACGGCCGCGTCAACGGCTGCCGGGTTTCGGTCCCGGGAAAAAGCCTGCAGAACGTCGCCAACAACCTTGGCGATGATTGGCCTCTCCGGCAGAGCAACAAGTTCCTCCGGGAGCGTTATATCGCTCCCTCCCTGCGACAACGCACCCTTCACGGCTGCCTTCATGACACGGAATGCGGCAGGCATCGAGAACAACCGTACCAACCACTCGTCCAGTGCACAGGCGGAAAAGAAGGTGCTGTTTTCCTTGGCCGCGCCTTCGAGCGCCCGCGCTACCCCTGCGGCGCCTCCTTCCAGGAACTTCCCATAAGCTGTCTCGGCCAATGCCGCGGCGAATTCCTCGCCGCCCCGCGCTCGAACAAACCGTTCATAGCGCGGCCGGTCCATGAGCGTCGGTTCAAGCGCCCGCACTCGCCCGATGGCGAACCCGTACTTTGAGTCTTCGCTCAGCCTGACCATGCTCTAATTACGTTTTCCTGTGATGTCCGGCCAATAAGCGGCCAAGAGGTAATCATAGTCAGCTAGTCCAGCGTGTCAATCCGAGTTGGGAGCAGACCCGCTTGGCTGACAAGTAACAACGTTCCTTCCGGGAGAAGTGGTAAGTGCGCCAGAATCACGATGCTCAGCGACGCGGGCCACGCTCAAAGGCATGTACGCAGCCTCGTGCTTCGCCCGTCGCTATTCGTCTTCGTCCCCATGCAAGGCCCCCAACCCGGTCACCCAGAATTGCAGGTCCAAGCGAAGGCCTATCAGTCTCGCGGCCTCAGGATATAGAACTTTACAGTGAATGACCGATGACACTACCAAGGCTTGATGGCAGCGTTCTAAGCGGCGAATTGAGTCACACGTAGTGCCTCAGATGCACGGCAACATCAGTAGGAACCCGCTTTACGCATAGTGTAGTATTGTAAGCAGTTACCTGATGTATAAGCGGGTTTCTACAGAATTGTTTGCAGCATCACTATTGAAAAAAGCTCTTGTTGTTGTTGTTGGGATGTTAGTACCGGTTGATTAAGCGTAAGTCATACGCTGACAAACAGATACTGCAAGTCATACTTGTGCAGACCAAGGGATATCTCGTGGACGCAGCAATCAACTAGCGGGACTAACATCTGTGTCAACCGGTTTCCCCACGGCTTATGCCCTTCGATAGCTTCTCAAGCCTCGAGGCGAAAACAGGGTCGCTGGTCCTGAGGTTACCGACTCGCTTAACAGCATGCATCACCGTCGTGTGATCCTTGTTTCCGAAGAGGCCGCCGATCTCCTTTAGTGAGAGGCTCAGTGTGGCTCGCAGCAGGTACATCGCCACCTGCCGGGCGAGTGCTAATTGCTTGGTCCGGCCACCGTTGGTGATGTCCTTAAGCGTGACCCCGAAGTAGTCGGCACAGGCTTTTATGATGCGGTTGTGGTCAACCGGCTCTTCCTCCCTGACGAGGTCCCTGAGCGCCTCTTCGGCCAGGGCGACGGTGATGGGTCGGTCGTCGAGCGAGGCGAGGGCAAGCAGACGTATCCAGCTACCCTCGAGCGCACGGACACTGGTGCGGACGCGGGCGGCAATGAAGTACGCGGCGTCGTCAGGCAGGTCCGCATGGTCCATGGCGGCCTTCTGTTTGAGAATGGCGATGCGCGTCTCGAGCTCCGGTGCCTGAATGTCTACGACTAGGCCTGAGCCGAGCCTTGAGGCAAGCCTACCTTCGAGCGCGGGTATGTCCTGCGGTGGCCGGTCGCTGGTGAAGACGATCTGGCTGCCAGCATCGTGGAGTGAGTTGAAGATGTAGAAGACCTCCTCTTGTAGCCGTTCCTTCCCGACCAGGTAGTGGACGTCGTCAAGCAGCAGCAGGTCCAGAGACCGGTACTTGTCCTTGAACTCGAGGCGGGTGTTCTTCTCAATGGCTTGGATGAGCTCAAGGAACAGGTCGTCGGCAGCCGTGTAGTAGACCTTCAAAGCCGGTTTCTTCGCCAGCGCGAGATTGCCGATCGCCTGGGCAAGGTGGGTTTTACCCAAGCCGACACCGCCGTATATGAAGAGCGGGTTGTAGTTCGCGCCCGGCCGCTCGGCAACGCTGCGAGCCGCAGCCACAGCGAGACGGTTCGACTCGCCCACGACGAAATTCTCGAAGGAAAGGTGCGACTGGAGCCGGTAGCCGTTCTGTCTGACGACCGGCCGCCGTACCGGGGCACGACGGATCAGGACGCCGGTGTCGGCCGCGTCGCGCGGACGGAAGGAAACGGAGACGTCCTGCTGGGAAACACTCGTAAGCGCAGCCCTGACCTCGGCTGAGTAGTGCTGGCTCAGCCAATCGGCAAAGAAAGAGTTAGGGACCTCAACCTCGAGGACACCGTTCGACAGGGCGCGGCCCCGCGTTGGTGTAAGCCAAGTTTCGAAGCCTTCACGACTTACGCGTGGCTTCACATAGTCGAGGATGTCGGCCCAGAGTCTTGCGGCGTCGGGCAGGGCTTGGTGCCCAACGCGCGGTCGTACGTCGCTGTCAGCCACACCCATCTGCAGCCCCTTTCGGAAAAACCACGTTTGAATAGCCTTTACGACAACGAGCGAGAAACCTGCCCAGCCGGTTATCCACAAAACCGCCCACATTCTCGCGCATGCCCCCGTCTGCGGCAAAAAGGCGACACGCCGACGGCGCGTCAGCATTCAACAAGGAACGAATTGTAGGGTCGCTAGTCTGCCGGCGACGATTCTAGACCCGCGGCTCTGAGAGTCAAGCTCAGTCTCGCATCACGGCGCAAAAAAGACGGGGGCTGCAGCCTCAGCGATTCGGATACGGCGGCTGTGCCCAGGCGGCGGCTGCGATCTGGCCGTAGGAGATACCGCCGTCGTTGAGTGGTACGGTCTGGTTCCAGTGCACGCGTCGCCCACGGGAACGGAGTCCGGCAGCAACCCGTCGGCGGAGCAGCGAGTTCTGGAACGAACCGCCCGAGAGACACACGGTCGTGACGCCGTGTCGCGCACACAGAAGGTCGGCAAGCCGCACAGCGGCACCGGACAGCGTATTGTGGAACCGGGCCGCAACCTCCGCCGCGTCTGCGCCCGCCGCTGTTTCACGCGCAACAAAGAGGACAATCGGCTCCGGTCGCAACAACGCGGGGTAGACCTCCAGGTCGAGCAGGTCGTTGTACGGCCAGCTCCTTTCCTCCGCGGGGTCGGCCAAAGCCTCCAATGCGATGGGGGCTTCCCCGTCGAAGGACGCAGCTCCGCAGGCCCCGGTTATCGCCGCCGCAGCATCGAACAGTCGTCCGACAGAAGAAGTCTGTGGAAGCTTATGCCAGACCACCGAACGCCTGCGCGAGCTCGAGCCGGCAAAGGCTTCTGCCTGGCTTAGATAGGCCCGAGCTACCCGAACAGGGTTCGCGAGTCCGGCACCGGCTTCGGCAAGACGAAGATAGCCTAAATGTCCTATCCGCTGCCAGTTAGCTCTGTCTTGTACCAACAGGAACTCGCCTCCCCAGATAGCGCCATCCGTTCCGTGCCCGGTTCCGTCAAACGCCAGTCCCAGCACCGGGCCATGAAGGTCGTGTTCAGCCATGACCGATAGGATGTGCGCGTAGTGGTGCTGCACTCGCAGGAGCGGCAGCCCGAGGTTGCTGGACAAGCGTTCTGCCAGCCGCGTTGACGCATAGTCGGGGTGAAGGTCTGCGGCCACCATGCCGGGTCTGATGCCGGTCCACTCTACATAGCGCGCAACGGTCTCGCGCCAGAATGCCTCGCCGGCTGCGGTTTCGACCGTGCCGATGTGCGGGCTCAGGAAAGCCCGGTCACCGCAGGCCAAGGCAAAGGTGTTCTTGAACTCGCCCCCGACCGCGAGAACCGGGCGTTTCACGTGAAACATCCGGCCCAGAGGGATGGGCTGCGGCGCATAGCCGCGAGCACGCCGGACGAATGTCAGGGGAGACTTCCCTCCTGCTTCGGCCATCACCACTGAATCATCGCAGCGATTGGCAATCGGGCGGTTGTGAGAGAGTACCAGGTCAGGCACGCCCGGGAGTTCCTCGGCGAGTCTCTTCTCCTCCGCGACTATCGGGTCTTCTTTGCGGTTGGCGCTCGTCATTACCAGCACTGCCGGCCTGCCGCTCGCGCGCCGCAGCCGTTCAAAAAGGACTACATGCAGTGGTGTGTAGGGCAGCATCACGCCGAGGCGGGGGTTGCGCGGAGCGACCGCTTCGGCCACGTGCAAAACGGGGTCGGGCGACTTCGGCAGCAGGACGATCGGCGCCGCGGCCGAGAGCATGACTTCGCTTGCCGCCGGGGCGACGCGGCAGAATCCCCGGGTCACCGTTATACCCTCGCACATCAGCGCGAACGGCTTCGCTGGCCGGCGCTTTCGCCTCCGGAGCAGCTCCACGGCACGGTCGTTCGTGGCGTCACAGGCGAGTTGAAAGCCACCCAAGCTTTTGAGCGCGACTATCTTCCCGCCCAGCAGGGCCTGCGCCGCCGCTTCAACTGGCGACAGCTTCGTGCTGGCCGGCGAGGTCGCGAGCCCGGGGCCGCAGATCGGGCAAGCAATCGGCTGGGCATGATAGCGCCGGTCGCCCGGGTCGGCGTATTCACCCCGACACGCGGGGCACATTCTGAAGCCCGCCATCGTTGTGTTCGGCCGGTCGTAGGGGAGGTGCTCGATAATCGAATAGCGGGGACCGCACTGCGTGCAGTTGGTGAAGGCGTACCCGTACCGGCGGTCGGCCGGGTCGCGTATCTCGCGGCGGCAGTCCGGGCAGATGGCAAGGTCGGGCAGCACATCGACGCCAGCACCTTTGTCGGCGCGGCTCGGTTTGATGGAGAAGTCCGGATAGGGCCGACTTCGTGTTCGGCTGACTCGGAATGAGGTTATCACGGCCAAGGGCGGTGGGTTGAGTGTCAGTTTCTGCACGAACCGCCTGGCGTTCTTCCCTTGGGCCTCGACGACTACACCCAGGTTCGAGTTTGTGACAAAGCCCCGTACGCCCAAGGTCTTCGAGAGCCGGTACACATGAGGTCTGAAACCAAGGCCCTGGACCTGGCCTTGAATTACGACCTTATAGCCGCCAGCCAAGCGCGGCTCCGTTTGGACCTAAGTTATTGAAAGACGTTAATTTAACTATTCTACCGGTCGAGGCTAGTCCTTGTTTGCTGGCTCTTCTGATGCCGGCTTCGGCTTAAGGTCATCAAGCTCGGGATTGGGCACCGGCTCGATCAACTCTTCCTCGTCCTCGGGCAGTTCCAGCACGTTCTTCTCGTCCTTCTTGTAGGCCAGGACCGCGAAGTTGAGCGTCATGCCCGTGAACCAGACCGAGAGGCCGTATCCCACGACCATGATGGCGATGAGGTAGAACAGGGCGCCCAGCAGCAGAGAGGCGATGTCGTGGCTCCACCCGAGGTTTACGTACTCGCTCGGAAGATATATCTGGGGGAAGCCGTAGAGGTTCGTCTCTGCGAGGAAGGCCCGATGGAAGAGCTGGGGACACCAGTACGGAACGGCCAGCTTGAAGTAGTAGGCCGCATTACCTATCACGTCGGTCAGCTTCTCGCCCATGAAAACCCCGGTAACCGTGTAGCCGATGCGGCCGGCGGCGCTGGTCGCAAGCCCGAGCAGGAACGAACCCATCTTGGCGAGCAGCAAGGTCGTGGCGGTGTACCAGATGAGGCGCGCCGGTTGCTCGTTTACGCAGGAGAACACCTCGAACAGGGTGTCGAAGGTGTCCGAGTGAGTGGCACCGATGACGCTCGGACCGAGCAGCAGCGCGAAGCAGAAGACGATGAGCAGATAGACAATGAACAGCGACGCAAGGAAGGCCAAGACTGCGAGCAGGCCGACGAAGATCTCGCCTGCCGCCGGTATCGCCCCGAGCAGGCTGAAGATGAGACCGAAGGCGACGATCAGGGCGACGAAAGCCAGAATCAGAAGCGGGCTCGAAAGCACCGCCGGGCTGTTCCGGAACGCGAAACGAAACGCCTCTCGCGACTCGTAGAACTCGTCGCCGCGTAACTGCTCGTAGGCGACCTTGGACACGGCCGTGCCGGTAATGAGCAACGAGCAGAGGAACCAGAGCATCGCGGCGGCGGAGATTATCCACGAATACCAGGGGAATAGGTAGTCGAACGGCGCCGGAAGCGGCAGCAGCCGGAACGTCTGCCACACTGCCAGAAAGTCCGTACCGGCGACCGCGTAGGCGATGTAGGTGAGGATCGTATACCCCGCGAATCCGACCAGCAGGCCGAGGGACATCATCCAGACCTTCTTGGCCGAGAAGCCGAGACGCAGGGCGCGGAACACGTCCTTATAGCTCCAGTGAAGTTTTGTCATCTAGCGACTCCTTTTCGGGTCAATGCAGTTCGGCCTCATCTGAACAGCTTCATGATTACTATGAATACAAGGAACAGCAGCGCGACTGCTCCCCACAAAACCCAGCGCAGTGGCAGGCGGTACCGCCGCTCGGGAAAGAAGCGGCGCCGCTCGAATTGGATCACGCTCGGTGTCCTCCTCCGGGCCGGGCACCGGAGCGCGGCGAATCGCGCCGACAGCACCACTGCACGGAGTTATGCTATTCAGCACGGCGCCTTTGTCAAGGTCAGTACCGGGCCCCTGACTTCGCCGCAGCGGCACCTGTCCGACAGCGCGCCCGCTCCCCGCCGTGAGCTCATGGCGAGCAGTCAAGCATCAGTCAAGTTATCTGTCGAGCCGTCTGCAACTGGCGGCTGCGAGCCGGTCATGCGCGGCCCTTGGCCGGAGGGAAGAGTCTCGAGTGGAGAAAAGGTCAGAAGGCAAGAGCCGGAGCGTGGACGCCATGCGGACGGACAATTGAATTGCTCACTGTACCCTATGGCGCATGTATCATACGGGAAAGCGGTACGCGGTACCCCGATTGCGTATCACGCTGCGGTCAAGCGACTTAGGCTCCCGCGCGGATCTCGTCGCAGGCTCCATCGACGTGCGGAGAGGGCCGATACGAGTTGGCAAAGGCCGCGACGGCAGGAAGCGCCATCTACGTATTATGTCTGCACCACACCAGACCACAATCAGGACCCGGGGGTGGTCTGCCCAGGGATTGCCGGGAGGGTAGTCTTCTGAGAGCCGGTTGCAGGTACTACGTGAGTTTCAACCTGAGGATCGGCGCGAGCTTGGAAGAGAGGACCGATGCCGGGTTCAGCGTCATGCTAAGGTCGAGGTTGAGCTGGAGGACAGGTTCGAAGGCCAGTGACGGACAGGAATGAGGATCAAGGTTTGGGTCAAGGTTGAGGTCCAGTCGGACATTCCGCTTGAGGCCCGGTTCAGTACCCGGCGAGGGAAACGGTTAAGAACACAGTGGCTACCATGATGCGAGGACCAGTGGAACGTCTGATGCGGCATCGATCACGGACGCCTACCACTCGCATCGCAGCGACCGGTGAGGACTTGACCGATAAAGGTTCAATCCGTAATGTTAGAGAGCTATGCGCAGGATTGGCTCCGGGATTGTGGCCTTCATCGGCTATCTGCTCTCCCCGTTGTCGTGGTGGAACGACACGTTCATAAATCTGCCGCTCGCCTGGGTCTTTGCCAGCCTCGTCAGCCTGGTTTCGCGCCGGCTTTTCGCTCCGGCGATGATCGCGGGCTACTGGCTGACAAACGCTGCGGGGATTCTGATGATGGCCCGGGGCACAGCCGGCGTGGTGGCAGGCCAGTCCCCGAAGATGCGCGGGCGCCAGCTCGTCCTGAGCCTGCTAACGGCCACCGGCTACACCCTGCTCATCGTCCTGCTCTACGCCCTCGGCGCACTCAAGCCCGTCGACGCCTGGCTCGGCCCCCGCGAGTAGCCGCGCAGCGCACGACTGACACATCATCCCGGTAGTCCGATTCTCGCCTCCGTGGCGTGCGATTCCGCGTTTGCACGCGACCAGCAACCGGTTATTGCATCCCGCCGGAAAATGTCTACAATTGAGCGTGGAGTCGGTCCCCAGTCCCCGCCGACACCGCGACCGTCAGGCTAACAGGCGCGCAGTGGCCGAGCCCGGCCGCGTCCATTCGGCCGGCCATCTGTTCCGCCAGGCCCGGGCTGCCTTCTACCGCGAGGATGAAGACGAGGCGCTCGATCTTCTGCTCGAGGCCCTGCACGTCGCGCCCAGCAATCTGCACATCCACTATCTGGCCGCGCTCTGCGCTGACCTGTTGTCCGAGGAGGACACGCTCGATGATCTGTGCGCCCACGCCCTCGAGGTTGACGCCCGGCACCCGTATACGATTGCCTGCGAGGCGGTCCGGTACCTGTACCTCTCGAACTTCTCCCGCGCCGAGGACCTGTTCAACCAGGCGCTGAGGCACCTGCCCGAGGACCTCGACATACATATCGGGCTTGGGATCCTGCATGAATACTCGGGCGACGAAGAGAAGGGTGTGGCTGCTTTCCGCCGGGCGCTGGAGCTCGACTCCGACAACGTCCGCGCCCGCGTCTCGCTGGGCGTCGCCTACGCCATGAGCGGCGAGTACCAGAGCGCGCTCGAGGAATATGTGCGGGCAAAGGCAATCGACCCGGACATCGAGAACCCTCACGAGAAGCTGGGCCGCGACTACTACCTTGACGGCATGGTCGAGGAAGCCGCGACCGAATTCGGCCGGGCGATGGCCGAGGAGCCGGACGAACCCGCCCCTTACTTCTACCAGATGGACTGTCTCAGCCGGTTGGGGAAGCTTGACGAAGCCTTGGACCGGTACGAGGCCATCAAACAGCGTTTCGGCAACCAGCCGGAGCTGACCAGCGGGTTCTACGAGTATTTCCACATGCGGCGCGAGGCCCGGGCCGCGCTGGAGACGCTCACCGGCCGCAACCCGGATGACCCGGAACTGCTGATAAGGCTGTCCAACCTGCACCACGAGTCCGGTCAGCTCGACCAGGCAATCGAGGCCGCCGAGGCGGCGAACAAGCTGGATTCGGAACGCGCGGATACACTCAGCCTGCTGGGGGTGCTCTACTTTGAACACGGGGACTATTACCGGGCGATTGAAGCCTGCCGCCGGGCCACCCGGCTCAACCACTACGACCAGTCAGCGTACGTGACGCTGGCCGACTCGCTCCTGTTCCTTGGTCGGAATGAAGAAGCTCAGAACGTCGTGGAAGAGATGGAGCGGCACCGCCAGGAGGCCTGGCGCCGCTATCAGGACCGGTTCTCTGGCCAGGACCGCGCCGACGCCGGTTTCTGACAAGGCTTCGGCCAAGTCAGGAATAACAGGCTCCGCTTTACAGCCCCGGTACCGGGGGTATAATTATATGTCTGACTGGTGAGGCGGGGGACGGTTTGTCAGGCGGCAAAGAGCATCTCAACCTCCGCTAGCTCCTAGGATGTACCCATTCTATGAGATAGTCAAATCAAATGGCCGTCTGATTTCCACCCCGGCCGTCCCCGCCTCTCCTGTCTTCTTTTTTCCTGAAGTGAACTAGCGAGAACCGGACCGGCCGAGGCCTTGCGCCAGCCGGATAGCGGAGAGCATCGAACCGGGCGAGGCGATGCCTTTGCCGGCGATGTCGAAGGCCACGCCGTGCAGAGGCGAGGTGCGGACGCGGCCGAGTCCGAGCGTGACATTGACCCCCGAACCGCGGCCGAGCAGTTTGGCCGGAATCATGGCCTGGTCGTGGTAGAGGGCGACGAAGCCGTCGAACGGCAAGTCCGAAGTCCGAAGTCCGAATGACGAATCGCGGACCCGGGACAATCCAGCCACGGCGGCGTCGGCGGGGGTGGGACCGACGGCGTTGATGCCGGCGCGGCGGGCGCGGGCGATGCCTTCGGCAATCCGCTTCTCTTCGCCGAGGCTGAACTCGAACGCGTGCGGGTTGAATGCCATCACGCAGATTCGCGGTCGGGCCACGCCGGAGTCGCGCAGGAACCGGTCAAGCATTCCGGCCTTCTCGGCCACCGCGGCAGCGGTTATGTGCCGGGATACACGGGCAAGCGGTTCATGGATGGTGACGAAGACGGCTTTGAAGCGCGGGGTCCATGCCAGCATGGCGTGACGTTTCGCGCCCAGCCGTTCCGCAAGGAATTCGGTCTGACCCGGCCACGTGAAGCCGGCCATGCGCAGGGCCTCTTTGGAAACCGGCCCGGTGACGAGCGCGGAAATGTGGCCCGCTCTGAGTTTCCGCACGCCGGCCTCGAGGCAGGCAAGAGCGGCCGCGCCGCAGTTCCGCTGGGCACGGCCCATCCTGAAAACGCCGAGCCGCCCGGCAACATCCTCAACGGACGAGAGGTCAACCTTGGTGCCAAGCCGCGACCGCTCGCGCTCGAACACGGCCAACGACCCGAACACGCGGCAGCGCAGCCGTGGCATGCGTGACAGCGACTTCAGAATTATCTCCGGCCCGATGCCGGCCGGGTCGCCCATGGAGACGCCGAGAGGAAGGGAGAGAGGGAAAAAGGGAGAGAGGGAGAGAGTGCCCGAACTCGACCCCTTGATCCCTTGGTCCCTTGATCCCTTTCTCATCAGTAGTGACTCAGCGTTCCGCTGCGGCGGGTGTAGCGGTCAATCAGGGCGAAGACGACGAGCCCGAACACAACCCAGACAATGCACAGGACCGCCACGCGCACGAAAGCGGTCAGGACCGAGAATCCCATCTGCTCGCCCATCAGGAAGTGGCGCGAGGCGAGGATGCCGTAGGTGGTCGGCACCGCGAGCGCGACCTTCTGCATGAACAACGGCAGGACCGCGAGCGGGTAGGCAATCGGCGTCACCACCATCAGCAGGCTGCCGAGCGCCTCGGAGATGAGCCAGCCCTGTTTGAAGAGCAGCGTGGTCGAAGCCATTATCATGCCGATACCGTAGAGTGCGATCAGCATCAGGCCGATCATCGCCAGCGCCGGCAGCAACCCGAGCGGGTTGACTTTGAGGCTGAAGACCGCGAGTATGAAAAGCAGTTGCACCAGAATCATAAGGAACTGGTGGAGTATCGAGTGCATGGACATCCCCATCGTGAAAATCCACCGCGGTACCGGCGCGGCGAAGACCGCTTCGAGCGTGCCGTACATCTGTTCCTTGCGCAGGCTGAATCCCATTGCCCAGAGTGCCATGTTCATGAACCCGATGAAGACGTAGCCGATGGTGATGAAACTGACGATGTCGGTGGTCCCGACGAGCTTCTCAAGGTTCGGGGAAAACCGTCCGCCCACGAGCGCGATGCCGTAGAAGACGTAAGGCAGCAGGTAGACGACCGGGTCAATCAGGCTGCGGAGAAAGTCGAGCGGGTAGGTAAGTTCGAGTTTCCACTCTTTGATATTCTCGGCCCAGACCGCGCTGGCGTAGTGTCGCAACCGCCGAGGGAGTGACGAATGACAAGGGTCGGCTGTCGATTGTCCGGTTCCGTCATTCGTCATTCGAAATCTGTCGCTCGTCACTTTCCTAATGCATCCCCACGGTGCCGTCGCGCCGGGTTTTGCGCTCAAGCGCCACGAACGTGAAGTAGCCGCCGACAAGCAGCGCGGCATCCATCGCCAGCAGGATGCCGACGATGTTCCAGAGCCCGACGTCGCGCTGGTTGAGCAGGATGATGGCGCGGATGGCGACAAGCGCCCAGGTCAGCGGTATCAGCTTGCTGACGAACTCGGTGATGATGTTCACCTGGACCGGGTAACGGATGGGCGAGAAGAGAAAGAAGACCCATTCCAGCGTATGGACCCAGCCGTGGGCTTCTTTGATGAGCAGGGTGAAGCCGGCAAAGGCGATGGCGAAGCCGTAGAACCCGACCATCAGCAGGGCAACGAGCAACAGGACGGGCAGCACCTTGGCGACGGTGAACGAAATGCCGAACGGCAGCAGGCTGATGATGGTCGCCTGCAGCGCCACGATGCACGTTGTCACTGCGGCCTCGGCCAGGGTTTTGCCGATGAGGACGACCAGCGGATGCGTGGGCGAGGCGATAATGTACTCCATCGTGCCCCAGTAGGTTTCCTCGCGCAGGCTGTTGCCGACTCCCCAGAGTCCGGAGAAGACGAAGTTCGACACCATCGCGCCGATGAGAATGAAGGCCATGTAGTTGCCCGAGCCGGTCAGTCGCTCGAATGCGGCGCTGTCGTAGGAACCCACCAGCGCCTTGCCCTGGAACAGGAACGGCAGGACCCAAAGCACCGGGAAAATCGCCCAGAATACTACGATTACGGGATACGAGAAGTAGATGCGTATCGTCTTGACCATCTCGGCCCGGATGGCGGCGGCGGTCGCGGTGAGGCTCATTCGGCTACCGGTTTGTGCTCGGCGGTATCGGCGCCGAGCGATGTACCGGTGACGTACAGGAACACGTCCTCGAGCGTCGGCTGTTTGATGTCAATCCCGAGAATCCGGCCCCCCTTGCGCAGGTGCTCGATGGCCTCCGACAGGACCGCCTCGGCCCGCGGGGCCACTACCTTGAGCGTGGTCACGCCGTCTTTGAAATCGGACGCGACACGCTCGACCCCGGGCAGGGCCTGAAGCGGTGCGGCGTCGGGCTGCCCTTGGAGGCGGATTTCCAGTACCTCGGTATGCGGGATGTCGCGTTTGTACTGCTCGGGGGTCTTGACGTTGACTATCCTGCCCTTGTTGATGAAGGCAATACGCCGGCAGAGCTCGTCGGCCTCGTCCATGTAGTGAGTGGTCAGCAGGATCGTCTTCCCCTGCTTCCGGTTCAGCTCGTCCTTGATGAATTGCCGGATGAAGCGGGCGAACTGCGGGTCGAGCCCGAGCGATGGTTCGTCGAGCAGGATGAGCTCGGGGTCATGCAGGATGGCCCGGGCCAGACTCACCTTCTGCTTCATCCCCGACGAGTAGCGCTCGAGCCGGTCCCGCTCGACCTCTTTGAGACCGAGGAGCTCGATCAGGTAGTCAATCCGTCTGTCTCGGGCCTTACCGGTCAGTCCATACAGCGCGGCGAAGAAGTTGAGGTTGTCGCGCGCCGAGAGCTTCCAGTACAGCGTCCGTTCACCCGAGGTCAGAAGCCCGATTCGCTGGCGGCAGTAGAGCGAGTCTTTGAAGGCGTCGTGGCCGAGCACTTTGATGGTGCCGGCGTCGGGAATCAAGAGCGTCGCGATGCAGCGTACGAGCGTGGTCTTACCGGCGCCGTTCGGGCCCAGCAGGCCGAACAGCTCGCCGCGGGGCAGCGTCAGCGTCGCCCCGTCCACCGCCCGGGTGATTTTCCGCTTAAGGCCGCGGCCGCGGCGGAAGTTCTTGACCACCGACTGTACTTCAAGCGCGGGCGTCAGTTCTTCCTTCATCGTCCTTCGTTGATCGTTTGCTCGATTACGCGCTCCATCGCCGCTGCCGCGCCGTCCCAGGTGTATTGCTGCGACCAGGCAATCGCCTGCTCGCCCAGGCGGTTGCGGAGTGCGGCGTCTGACAAAAGCTTCTCCAGCTTCTCGGCCAGCGCGGCTACGTCACCGTACGGGTACATGAGTCCGTTCATGCCATCTCGCGACGAATCGCGCAGGCCGGGCGAGTCGGCGACAACCACCGGCGTTCCGCAGGCGTTTGCCTCCATCACTATCAGCCCCCAGCCTTCCTTGATCGAGTTCTCGGCAAGCACCGCAGCCCGGCGGTACCAGCTCACCTTCTCCGCTTCCGGTACGAACCCGGTGAACCGGATACTCCCACCCAGCCCGAGTTTGACGGCCAGCGCTTCCAACCTCGGTTTGTCGTCGCCGTCGCCGACTATCACGGTCGTGAACTCCACGCCCCGTTCCTTCAGCAGCCGGGCGGCTTGCAGCAGGTGGTCAGTTGCCTTGTACCGCTTGAGCCGGCCGACATGCAGAACGAGGCGTTCGCGGGGTATCGTGGTGTCGGGGCTGAACCGGTTGAAGTCGGTACCGGGTGGAATCACAGCTATCCGGTCCGGCGCGATACCCACTCTCACCGTATCGCTCTTGGAGCTCTCCGAGAGCACGGCAAACCGGCACTGTCTGTATGCGAGCGGGATCATCGTCTCGGCCAGCCACACGTAGGTCGCCATCGGCGGCAATACCTCGCGGAAGATGCTGCCCCGGAACAGGTGCATCAGGAGGGCTAGGACGGGTCGTCCAGTGTGCCAAGGAGAGTAGAAGGGGATCTTGTTCAGGTCGTCGATGACGATGTCCGCGTTCAGTGATTCGGCGAGAGGCCCGACCACGCGTGCCGCCGTGAAGTTGAATGTCAGCTTGCCGCCCGCGCGGATGATCCGGATGCCTTCAATGACGTCCTCCGGCTGCGACCCGGGGAAACGTGCGCTGAGCAGAGTCACCCCGTGGCCGCGGCTGACCAAGCGGGAGAACACCTCCTGCAAGTAGATCTCCGCGCCGCCGGCCAAGGGGTTCCTGGCGCAACGCCAGTTCACAATCAGCATTCGCATGGGACGCTCATATTATTGGCAGATGTGGGGCGGGTCAAGGATTCGGGCTGACAGGCGGTTGCTTTGAGGCGATGCCCGGACTTGACAGGCCGCGAAAATACCCGGGCGACGGGAGAAACCCCAAAAAGATACGCGGCGTACCGTAGGCTCTGGTGCGCCGCGTTCTTTGTCGGTCCCCGTCGAGAGTGTTGACTGGTGAGGAGGGGACTTATGAGCGCTTCCTTCCCTGGAGAGAACCTCAGCTTGGCTCGGTCTGACTCTCAGGGCCCACCGCTATCCCAGCATGTGCTTGGACAAGTGCAAATGCCATGCCAACCTGCTTTGCGTTGACCCGTCGATTTAACATACTGTAAAGTAAGAACTTGCCTCTTCGCGAGCCGACGCCGAAGGACCGCATGCTGGTCGTAGAATCAGCAGTCTGCTTCAGTCTGCTGCAGCAAAATGCAACGGACGTAGGATCATAGTTCGTGCTCCGCCATTTTGCGGCGGAGGGTATCGCGGTGAATGCCGAGAAGTTCGGCAGCGTGAGTCTGGTTGTTGCCCGTCTTTTCAAGGGCTTCTTTGATGGCTCGACGCTCTATGTCCTGCAGATTGAGGGTTCCGACAAGGTTACGCAGCGCAAACGGATCGGTGGTCGGCGTCGGGATGGCAGCGGGTACGGCAGTCTGGTCTTGCTGGCTGGGTCCGGCAACGGCAGGGCGTGGCGTCTGGGCGTTGAGGAGCCTGACCATGCCGAGCGCGGGCATCACATGCCCGAGGCCGATTTCAGCGCTGCCGTCGTACTGAGCACGTTCGTACGCGCGCTCGATGATGTTCCGGAGCGTCCGGATGTTTCCTTCGAGCAGGTCTTCGCCGCCGTCAACGTGCTGCTGCACGACCTGCCGGATCAATTTGACCGCAGTGCGCTCGATTCCGAGGTGGCGTTTGTGCCTGGGGCTGGCATTCATAGTCCGGATTGTGAACTGGGCGAGGTCTTCAATATCGGCCTCGACAGTGTCGCCCGGCTCGTTTTCCCAGCGTTCGCGGATCGACGGCACCGGGATGCAGTGCTGGACCAGCCGACCGTAGAAATCGGGTCGGAACCGTGTCTGGAGCTCGGGTACGGTCCGGTTGGTGGCGGCGATGATGCGCATGTCAATGCTCATTTCGCGCGAGCTGCCGACACGCTTGATCCGGTGGTATTCCATCGCCCGAAGGAGTTTGACCTGCGTATCCTGCCCAATGTCTCCGATCTCGTCGAGAAAGACGGTCGAGCCCCGCGCCGACTCGAGGATTCCCGCCCGTTCTCCGGTTGCGCCGGTGAATGCTCCGCGCTGGTGCCCGAAGAGTTCGTCTTCTACCAGGTTGGGGCTCAGCGCGGCCATGTTGACAGTCAGCGGGTATTCCCGACCGGGGTCGTTTTCGACATGGCGGTAGCTGCAGCGGTGCAGCGCATTGGCGACGAGTTCCTTGCCCACACCCGGCCCGCCCAGCAAGAGGACGGTGGCGTCGGACGGGCCAATCCGTTCGATCTCGTAGGCCAGGAAAGCCATTTTGCGCGCCCGGCCGATCACCAGATGGTGCTCGTTGGTCCAGTGGCTGCGCTGTTCGTCGGTCAGGGGCCGGATGGCAAGGGCGTCGATGGACTCGGCAATCTTCGGGTAGTACTGGTCCCCGACCGCGCTCTCCGGCACGAAGGAGCAGAGTCCATACCCAGGCCGGATGATGAACTCAGAGAACTCGCTGGTTGATTCCATTCCGATGCGGCAGGAGACGAAGATGACCGGAGCAATGCGGTCGATGTTGCCCTGGCGGAGGTAACCGTAGATGAGGAAACCCTGCAGGGCTTTGATGTCGAGTGTACGCTGCAGCGGTTTGAGGATGTCCGGATAGTCAACCAGTTTCTTTTCGTCCTGGATGTGGCTGAAGTCCACGTCCTGGACTATCAGCGACACGAAACGGGACCGGTTCCGGTTGTACCATTGCCGAAGCACGGAGA
Source organism: Caldifarciminota bacterium UBA2258 (assembly GCA_002347155.1). Classification (GTDB taxonomy): domain Bacteria; phylum Hydrothermota; class Tepidihabitantia; order Tepidihabitantales; family Tepidihabitantaceae; genus UBA2258. Next base: position 45,977 of record DDXO01000113.1, on the reverse strand, counting down.
AGCAGTCGAGGTGAATGTAGTCGAACTCGCGTGCCAGCCGGCCGCCGTCGTACCGGCTGATGCTGCTGACCAGGCTCTCGAAGCTGGTCGCAAGGTCGTCGACCACCAGGATGACCGGCTTAGCCATCGTGTGGAATCCGGGTAGCGCTCAACTGGCTAAGTGTATGGAGCGCCAGCCGTAAGTCAAGGGACTGAAGTCCGCGCCCGGGCTTCCTCGAGCACTGCGATGTAGTCGGCTATCGAAAGCCAGAGTCGCTCGAGCGGGCCGACCAGCGCGCCCGCGTCGCGCGGGACGTCAACTGCGGGGCGAAGCATCGCCTGGAGTTCCCGCAGCCGGCTCGTGATGTGAGCTCGCGGGTCTGCGAACGGGATAACATGCGGGCTGTCCGACCGGAACGAAATGAGCAGACGGCGGTTCCACTGGGTGTTGACCGTGTAGCTGGTGATGATGTGGGCCCAGTTGGCGGCGTGGCGGATGTGGTCGAGTACGATGTGCTCAAGCGTTCCCCGCACCTCGGGGTTAGCGAAGACGCGGAAGTGGCGCAGATAGTCCGGGGATTCGTGGTTGGCAACTGCGATCAGCCTGATGCCGGGTCGGCGCTCAAGCCGCCTGAGTTCTGCCGGGCTGAGTTCAAGGAACTCGAATTCGTGGCCGCGCGGCGAACTCCGGGCCGCGTTCTGGATGAGATCGAGCAGTCGCACAGTGGTAGTGGAGTCGATGAGCCGGGTGATGGCTCCGGCGTAGACGCTCGGCAACCGCTCGCTGCTCACTTGCCCGGCCTGGCCGAGGTCGCGGTCGCGATCGAGACCATAGCGGTTGCGGATTTCGATAAGCCGCTCAAACCCTGCCGGCCGGTTGCCCTTGGACATGAAGTTGTGGTCGAGCGCTATCAGGTCCGCGGCCAGCGCCACCCGGTCCGCGACAGGCAGCTTCTCAATCTGCTGAACCGGCGATCTGCGGCGGCGCCTAAGCACCAGCCAGCCGAGGCCAGCGGCCAACAGGGCGGCGACCAGCGCGCCGGCGTAGGCAACAGTCCGGCGCCGTCGGGCCGACGTCTGGAACCGGTCAAGGACGCTTCGCTCCTGGCCGAAGTCGCCCACGCCCGTTTCGCGCTCGAGTTCGCGCACGCGGCGGACGGCGCGCCGCACCGCGTTATCGCTCTGGCCAAGGGCCGCGCGCAGCAGGACCTGACGTGCCCGCTGCAGTTCGTCGGCGAGCTGCCCGACCCGATTTGCGAAGACGTCAATCCGCCAGCGCGCGTCACCGGCCGTGCGCAGCACAACCAGGTCGGGAAAGGTGTCTTCGTCGATTCGTAGCTGGATGATACGCAGGAGCCGGACGCGGCCGTATCCCGGCGATCTGTCAGCCGTGCCGGTCAGCCCCGGAGCGCAGAGGACCAGGTCATCCGTTTCGCCTGCGCCGCGGACCTGAACCATCGGCCAGTCGCCAAGCATGGCAAGAGACCTGACCCGCGCGCCGGGCGCCAGTCGCAGAAGCGTGTGCTCCCGCGCCGGGCCGCTCGCCGCGAGCCGCGCCACGTAGCAGCGCGCCGAGGAGTCGGCGCCGGCCGCATAGGCGGCCGCACCGCGGGCGGCGACCACATCGACCCTGCCGGGCAGGCCAGAGGCGGAGCCGGCAACGAGCCGGTGTTCTTCGTCCCCAGTCATGGCGTTGACATAGCGCAGGGTCTCGCCGGTAACGACCAGCAGCATCGGGATGGAGTCGAACACCGTGCAGGCGATAAGCGGCTTTGGGATGAGCTCTGCGGCGAGCCCTGAGGTCGGCCACTGGCAGCGGAGCTCACGCTCCTGCCGGACGTGGAAGACCGCTAGTCGCGCGCCGTCGAAGAACACGAGCTCGGGCGAGCCATCGCGGTTCAAGTCACAGACCAGCGCGTCGCGCGGAGTGAACCCAGGCTTGAGACGGATGGCGCTCGCCGAGTACTGCCAGAGCCGCTTGCCGACAATGACCAGCCAGGGCTCGCCTCGTTGCCAGGCGCAGAACTCGGCCCGGTTCTCGGCCTCGGCGACCAGAAAGAGGCTGTCGACCGCAGTCATCCCGGCAATGGGCGACCTCCAGAGTTCCTGTCCGTTGCGGTTCCACGCCACAAGGTCGCAGGCGCCGGGGGTTTTGACCGTCAGGAACAGCGCGATGTCCGACGCGCCGAGCGGGGGCGTCGACAGCGCTACCAGTGCAGTTGCGCCGGTTGGCGCTCGGCCGACTTCGCGGAGACTATCGCCTGCCGAGACCGCGACGACGCGCCCGTCGGCTAGCAGCAGGAACAGGCGCTCGGTATTGTACGTGCTCGCGCCGACCGCGGCCGACACCAGACCGGCATCGAGCGGACGCGACCATTGCGGCGCGAGGATTCCGGCGTGGGCGATTGCGAGCAGCAGGCTGCCTGTGACCGCAAGCCGTCCAGGCGTGGGCCACCGCCCGCCGGCTATAACAACGCTGCTGCATCGCGTCATGCTTGCCTTAAATGTAACCGGTCGGTTCCGGCTGTCAATCCAACTCCGCCGGCCCTTCCAACTCCGACGTCAGTCCTCGACGTCTCAGCCAGGGCTGTTGTCCCACGGTCTCCCTCTTCACTTCTGCCCTTGACTTCGTCAGCGTCGAAGCTTGAATATGTCGGTGCGAAGCGCAGGTACCATCCTGTCTCTGCTGGCGGCCGGGTCGGTCGCGCTCGCCGGGTTCTGGGAATCGGAAGTCCTGGTCGACACCGGCAAGGTCAGTGCCTTTGATGCGGTGGCCGACACCGCCGGGGTTATCTGGGCGGCAGTTGCGAACGCCGACCACACAGTCGGGCTCTATCGCTCGAGTGATTTCGGCTCCAGTTGGCAGACCCGCGGCGCGGTCCGCGCCGACTCGGCAGTTCGGAAGCTGCAACTGCTCTTCGGCCAGGGCGACTCCTCGTTTCTCTACATTTTCCTGCTCGTGGCCGGGGGTGCCGGTGACTTGTGGCTGGCACGGATCGGCCCTGACTCGGGCCTGTTCTCACTGGCGCCGGTCGCGGTGGGTCCGGACACGGTTGACGACTTTTCGGCAGCGCTCGACCGCGACGACCACTACTACCTTTACTGCCTTTATGCAAACGAGCACCGTACCGGCCGCACCGGCACCTTCACCCGGTCACTCGACTACGGCGCGTCCTGGGAGGCGGGAACCGACTGGTGGAACGCGTGGGACCCATGCGTTTCCTACACGAACGGCTCTACGGTTCACTGCGCCTGGCGCTACGCGCTCAATGGCGGCGAGATTCACTATTCCTATAACCGCCACTACGCGATGCCCGGCTACTGGTCTACATACCGGGTCGTGAGCGACACCTTCGCGGGTCAGTGCCTCGAACCGACCGTAGTACAGGCCGACTCCAGCCCGGAATTCCAGGCCGCAGTCTGGATTTTCTACACCGCCGGGCGCCGCGATACGGCGGTGCTCGACCTCGAGTACTCGGCGAGCGCGGACGGCGGTTCGACCTGGACCCCGGGTCTGCCGTTCGGTAACTCGTTCCGTGACGAGCAGCAGCCCTGCCTTGCCGTTGACCGGTCCGCTCCAAACGACTATGTCAGTCTCTGCTACAGCTCCAGCAGCCGGCGCAACGGAGACTCAGTCGCGGCATGGTGGACGTGCGCTAACTCCCTTAACCTCGACGGCTGGCTGGAACCGGTCAAGGTCAGCCGGCGTCCACTATCCAGGCTCCCGCCAAAGCTCGTCTATGTGCCGCACGCGCCGATGCGGCTGCCGGGTCTGTTCTACAGCCAGCAGTCCGACGCCGGACCCCTGGGCGTCTGGTTTAGCGCGCCGTGGCTCTCCTCTCCCGAGGACCCGGCCACCGAAGCGCGATTACGGCTTCCTGCCGCGTGGCCCAACCCCGCGGTCGGGACAGTGCAGTTCAGCGCGACCATCAGCCGGCCGGGCAGCTACTCGCTCGCAGTCTACGACGCCGCCGGCCGCCTCGTAGCGAACGTGTTTCAGGCGTGGCTCGAGCCCGGACCCCAGTTCTGGAACTGGGACCGGAAGTTGCAGTCCGGCGATCGGGTTCCGGCGGGCACGTTCTTCCTCCAGCTCAGAGGGCCGGGAACGTGCTTCACACGCAGGCTCGTCCTTCTCTAGCGACGGGCTTCAGTTCCGGCCAGCTCGTAACCAGGTTGCCTGACCGTATGACAACCGGGTGACTTCCCCGGCCGCTTTCCAGCCCTGACCTGAGACAGGAGCCGGTTGTCGCGGGTTGACATCCGTTTTTTCCTGTCCATCATGTATGCATGAAACACGCATCTCGTCTGTTCAGTCTGCTCGTTCTGACCGCAGCCTTCGTGTTACTGACGGGGAGCGCTTGCGACCAGGGCAAAGCCCCGGAGCGGGCATGGGAGCGCGGAGCTTTCCAGCCCATGTCGGAGAACATTCAGTCCTACTCGTTGCCGAACGGTGTCAGCATCGACTCGATGTACGGCTACGATGACGTCATCCCGGAGTCGGACCTGCCCCTGTGGCTGGTTGTCAGCAACAGCAACAGCGGCGATGTCCAGGTCAAGTTCCCGGCCGGGCTCGTGTTCAGTCCGAACATCCCCGACTACCAGTACATGATGATACTCAAGGACTTCTCCTTCATTGCTGCCGGCGGCGGGACCTCGAACGCGATTGTACCGACCTTCTGCTGCAACGAAGAGAGCCTTGACGTGCCCGATGACGATTCCTACTACACTATCGCCGGACGGGAGTGGGACAGGGAAACCCAGGAGCTGCTCGACATCGTCGCCCCCAAGGCGCTCAACACCGATGACGCAGTCGAACTGGCGCAGGAGGCCCTGTCCGAGATCACTGACGGTGAAGGACTGACAGACTCGACCAAGACCAAGCTTCAGGCTCTGCCCTGATGCACCCCGCCGCTCCAGCGGCGGTATTGCCGCCGCTGTCCCGACCGGGGATGGCGGCGCTCGGGTGGGAATCGTGTGACGTCATCATCGTTACCGGTGACGCTTACGTCGACCACCCTTCGTTCGGTAGCGCGGTAATAGCGCGGGTCCTGCTCGACGCGGGCTTCCGCGTCGGCGTCATCGCCCAGCCCCGCTGGTCCGGGCTCGAAGACTTCGTTTCTCTCGGCCGGCCGCGACTCTTTTTTGGAGTCGCGGCCGGCAATGTTGATTCGCTCGTCGCCAACCACAGCCCGACCCGACAGCGCCGGCGCGCGGACGACTTCTCACCCGGCGGCAGACCGGGCCTGCGCCCCGACCGTGCGACTACCGTCTACTGCAATCGCCTGCGCGAAGCCTACAAGGACGTGCCGCTCGTCATCGGCGGCGTCGAGGCCAGCCTGCGCCGGCTCGCGCACTACGACTACTGGGAAGACGCGGTCCGGCGCTCGCTCCTGCTCGACACGCGCGCCGACATCCTGCTCTACGGCATGGCAGAAAGAGCAGTGGTCGAAGTCGCCCGCCGCCTCGGTTCCGTGCCCCCCGCCCCTTGCCCCTCTCCCCTCGCCCCGTCCCTTCTGGACGGCATCCGCGGCAGTTGCGTCAATCGCCGGGAGCCGCCGCTCGATGCGGTCGCGCTGCCGTCGTACGAGCGGGTCAGCACTGACAAAGAGGCGTTCAATGAAGCTTTCCGCCTCTGGCACCACGAAGCCGACAATCCTCACGGCCGAGTCGTGGCGCAGGTGCACGCGGACCGCTGGGTCGTCCACTACCCTTTGCCTGAGCCGATGCCGCAGGACGAACTCGATCATGTCTACGACCTCCCGTACACGCGCCTGCCGCATCCCGACTACAAGGAGAAGATACCAGCGCTCGAGACTGTCCGGTTCTCAATAACGTCGCACCGCGGCTGTCTCGGCTCCTGCACATTCTGCTCCCTCGCCGCTCACCAGGGCCGCATCATTCAGTGGCGGAGCAGGAAGTCAATCCTTGCCGAGGCGGCACGGATCACCCGGCTTGAGGGCTTCAAAGGACACATCACCGACGTCGGCGGCCCGACCGCGAACATGTACGCCGCGACCTGCGCCAAGATGGCAGCCGGCCGCGTCTGCCCTGACCGCGAGTGCACCTGGCCGCAGCGCTGCCCGAACCTGCGCCTCGCAGCCGGCGAGGAACTGGCCGCGCTCGAGGCCGTCCGCAGACTCCCCGGCGTGAAAAGGGTCTCGGTCGGCACCGGGTTCCGGTTCGACCTGCTCGACGACAGGCGCGGCCTCGATTACCTCGACCAGCTCTGCCGCCACTACGTCTCGGGCCAGCTTCGTGTTGCACCGGAGCACGTCTCCTCCCGCGTGCTTGCCGCCATGCATAAGCCCTCCCACGCCTCGTACCTGGCCTTCCGCCGCCGCTTCGCCGATGCGAACCGCCGGCTCGGCCGGAAGCAGTACCTGATTCCCTACTTCATTTCCGGCCATCCCGGCTCGACCGTCGACGATGCGCTCGAACTCGCCGAGTTTCTCGTGCGCACCGAGCGGCTCTTTATCCGCCAGGTCCAGCAGTTCACGCCGCTGCCAATGACCGCTGCGGCCGCTGCCTGGCATACCGGCAAAGACCCGTTCACCGGCAAGCCGCTTTACGTGCCGCGCGACCCGAAAGAAGTCAGACTGCAGCGCGCCCTGCTGCAGCTCCACGAGCCCGGCAACTACGTCTACGCCCAGCGCGCGCTCCAGAAGCTCGGCCGGCAAGACCTTCTCCGCCGTCTCCGGGCCCTCAGGCCGCTGCTGCGTCCGGCCCGTGCTTCCTCTTGACAATCCGGCCGTATGACTTATAACTCATATATGTTCCACGAGTACCATACCCGCTTCTTGCTGCGCGGCACGCTGGCGCTGCTCCTGTTGTTTCTGGCATGTGATGTTCTTACGCCGACCGAATTCGAGCCGACGGGCACCCGATTCACCCTCAACCCGAACATCAACGTCATCGCGATAACCGGTGACCCGGACCTGAGCCGCATGGGTCCGATGACCGTCGCGTTCAGGGCGGTCTCGCGCACCTCAGGCACCGAGAGCGACCTACTGCCCGCCGGGCTGCTGCTTGTGCGCCGGAACAGCCAGACCCAGCACCTGCTCTTCCTGAAAGACCAGCCGGTCACCGCAACGGTTCTGACGACGAAGACGCTCCTGGGCACCTTCTGCTGCAACAAGTACCGCGACATACCCGACGCCGGCGACACCTTTGACCTCGGACCGATAACCGATAACGCCGAACTGCAGCAGATTGTCAGCATCGTGAAAGACAAGGATATCTCCGCCGGCTCCGACATGTACATGGTCCAGCGCGCCGTGCAGATGGTCACCGACTCGACCGGCCTGACCCAGGCCTACATCGACTCGCTCAACGCGCTGGCGCCAGATACGTCCGACTAGCCGGCCCGGGACCGAACACTTTTGCCGCTGCAGTGCGTCTCAATGCTATCACACCGATGGGCATCGACTACGCCAGCGACACGCCCCAGCAGAACTAACGGAGGTAATATGAGAACGACAATCATAGCACTAGTCAGCGTGGTCCTAGTCGCGGGCAGCGTCGGCTGCGGCAGGCGCCGCGCGGCCAGCCCGGCCTGGACGCGCTGGGGCATCACGAAGCCGACTACCGAGCCCGGCGCCGAGGAGAAACTGGCCATGGCGCACCAGTTGTTCTATGCAGCGGCATACGACTCGGCGCAGGCAATCTACCGCGACCTGGCCGACCGCTTTCCGCAAAGCGCCGAGGCCTACCATGGGCTGGGCATGACGTACCGCTATATCTCCCGCCTGGACTCAGCGCTGGTCAACGCACGCAGGGCGCTGGAGCTCGACTCGGAGGCGGTTGGCGTGCTCCTCAACTACGCGGACCTCAACCAGCCATTGCGTACGGGAACGCTGGCAGCGCTCCCGGATGTGAGTGATTCGGCCCGCTACGCCGAGTCGGAGCGCTGCAACCTCAAGGCTGCAGCCTCGGACCATCCGTTCAACGCGCACGCCAACCTTCAACTCTGGTCCGGCTACATGGCACGGGGGCGGCTGTCCGACGCGAGGCACCAGGCTTCCGAGCTCTGGCGGAAGCGTTACTACCCGCAGCCGGTGCTCGACTTCGGCTACAATCTGCTGGTCGGCCTCGCGCCGAACGCCATCCTCTTCACCCAGGGCGACAACGCCACCAACCCGCTCTGGGCTTTGCAGAACGGCCGCGAACGGTTCCGGCCGGATGTGATCGTCGCCAACGTGCCGCTCCTCAATATCCCTGCGGTCGTCAAGATGATGAAGGACTCGCTCGGCCTGCCGGTTTCCTTCACAGACGAGGAGATAGACTCCCTCGTGCCGAGAAAGGGCGAGAACCACGTGGAACTGGTGTCGGAGCAGGTGGTCACCAACGTCATCGCCAGCGCGACCAAAGCCGGGCGGCCGGTCTACTTCGCGGTCACCCTCAGGAATATCATCAGCGAGCTGTATCTGGACCGGATGGTACGGGAAGGCCTTGTCTCCCGCGTGATTGAGGAGAAACCGGCGGCGCCGGTAGACTACGACCGTCTTATCGAGAATCTGACGAGCAACTACCGGCTCCGCTGGCCGAAGCGGGTGCCGCCCTGGCCGCAGAACATGTCGCCGCTGACACGTTTGATCGCGCCCCTGGCCGTGAACTACGCAAACCTCTACGTGCTGCTGGCCCAGCGCAACGACTCGCTTGCCAGCAAAGACGAAGCGGCTGATGCCTGGCACAAGGCGGTCGACTGGATGGTGCGCGGCGAGAGGAAAGACGTCGCCGATGCCTTCGTCGACGAGTGGCTCAAGCGTTCGCCAAACGAGCCGGTGGCCAAACAACTGAAGGCAAAACTCGAGAGAATCCGGGGGCCGCAGGTAGTACCGGGCAGCCGGTGAGCCGCGTGCCGCAGGGTCGGGCTTGCCTGTCGCGGGAGCGCGAGGTCAGCGGGGCAGGCCGCGCCTGTTTGCAGGGAAATGGGGAAGTGCCCCTGATAACATGACGCGCAAGCCTCTCTGGACGAATGCAGAAACCTTGGTGCGCCGGCGCTTGACAAGGTGCAGGTGCAGGGTATCTTCAGACAACCTGTCTCTGGTTCCTTACGGGACATGCCCAATGGGCGAGGTCCCGGGTTTGGCTTACGGTGAGGATGCTGATGACAGGCCGGGTCTGATGTCTGTGGACTGACCGGGAAGCATGGCGCCTTGGGCGCTGTGGAGGTTCGAATGAACAGGGTTCACACCGGCTCGGAGTATCGGATGGCGCAGAATGCGCCGAGGAATCGTGAACGATTGATCTGCGGCCACCTCACGGGGCCAAAGGTGCTGGTTTTCGTGCTGGCGCTGGGGGCGCTGCTTGCGTCGCCCCTCTCGGCCCAGTATCTCGAAACGACGATCAAGCTACCGGACACACTCGGGCCGCTGAATGGTCCGTATCACCTGGCTTGGGATGAGAATCCGGCGCATCCACGGCTCTACGTCGGTGGAGAAGCCGACAGCGGTGGGGTCATCGTTGCTGAGGCCATCACCTGCAAGAGACTTGCCCGCGTTTCTACTGGTCCAGTGAAGGCTCTCTGCTACGTGCCGCCACACGGCAAGCTCTACGTTGCCAGGTTAGACGTTGACTCAGTTGTGGTGGTGGACTGTGCCACGTACCAAATCACGTCAGCCATTCACAGTGCCCGGATTGTCCCGGTCATGCAGTACAACGCTCAGAACGATCGCTTGTACTGCGGCGGCGACCATATCTCCGTCATCGACTGTGCTTCGGATACAATGATGGGCACGATTCCCGTGGCGGCGTCAGCTTTCGGCTACGACTCAGCTTCAAACAAGTTGTACGTCGGTCGGAACGGGTGGCTTGCGGTGATCGACTGCGCCACGGACAGCGTCGTCGTCGTCCTGCCCGAGGTTCGTTCGGCTGTTGCGCTCTGCTGGAATCCAACCGCCCAGAAGGTCTATGCTGCTACTATCGACACCCTATTCGCCATCCGGACTGATGGCGACAGTGTTGTTGCCCGGCTTCCCTTTGACAGCCTGAAGCCGCTGCTGGCGTGCGACCCTCAGCGAAACCGCATCTACTGCACGGGTTCCGACCGCGACTGGGGCATCTTGACCGGCATAGACTGTACGGCGGATACAGTCCTTAAGACGACCATCACCATACTTCCCATCACCTTCCTAGCCTGCAATACCGCGCGGGACCTGCTCTACATCTTTTTCAGGACCTACTACGACGAGGTCTTCATGTACGACGGCACGACCGGCGAGCAGCTGACTAGCGTCTATGTCGATGGTGTCCCACCCGGTGGAGGCTGGAGCCCGGGTCTCAACCGGTTGTACTGCTTTCCGGTGCGACGAGTCAGTGGAGACCAGCGGTACGGTGGCTGTCTGCTCTCGGCCATCGATGGCACGGGTGACAGCGTCGCTGGCGTTGTTCCGCTGACGATGAAGGCCGGGAGCATCGTCCTGGACACCGTGCGCAACTTACTCTACTTCATGTACGGGCCATCGGCGTGCGGCAGTGTTGGGGTAGTCGACTGCGCTCGGAATGTCGTCACTTCCTATGCGTATGCAGGCGAGAATCCCGCGGCGCTCTGCTACAACTCGAACAACAATCGACTGTATTGGAGCACGGCGGCGTGGAGCGGCCACGGCAACTCGGTGACCGTCTACGATTGCTCCACGAATACCGTTGTCCACAAGGTGATAACGAACAACGAAGTGCGCGTCACTCAACTTCATAGGGGTCTGAACAAGCTGTACGCCTGCGCCTACGACCCGGCCCGCAGCGGCTACTTCATAGATGTCATCGACTGCGACCGCGACAGCTTGACCAAAGTGGTGAGCATTCCTGCTTACGGTGGGCGAATCTACGAACTGCTACTCGTGCCCGAGGACAACACGCTGTGGTGTCTTGGCACGTGGTCCGTGGTGGCCATAGACTGCGCGGGCGACAGCATTGTCGCCTCCGCCCCCGATACCCTAGGGACCATCAACGACGCCGTCGCCTGCCCAGCGGACCGCAGGATATACACAGGTGGGGCAACAACCAGCATACGCAGCGTGAATATGGATAAGCCCGCCGAGGTTTGCACCCTTCATGGGCGGATTCCCTACGCCGTCCGAGTGAGTTTCGTCAATACACCGCACTCGCACAAGGTCTATTGCGGTGTAGCCTACCCTAGCCATTGGCCCGGCAGCTCACACATGTTCATAATCGACACCAGGACCAACGTTCTTGTGGACTCCTTCTGGGTGGGGCAGATGATATCTGATATGTGCTTGGACCACACCGGAAACTTCGTCTATTGCGCTTCCATGGCCGATTCAGCGCTTCTGGTGATTGACGTGCGGGGCGACAGTGCGGTTGCGACGGTGCGGCTGCCACCATCGATGGCCGCCGAGAAGAACTCACTCGTGCTGAACCGTGTCACGAACCGCATCTACGTAGCGCAGTACGACTACTACAGATACGGAGATGTGATTCCCGTGATACGTGACAGCATGCTCGTCGGGCTGGAGGAGCTGGCATCCGAGAAGCGGGCGCTAGGCATTGGTCCGACGGCAATCCGCCGCGGAACACCGATGCGGATCTGGGTGGCGAGCGAGTTATGGGACGCGACCGGGCGCAGGGTGGCAGTACTGAGTGTCGGGCTGAACGACATCAGCCATCTGGCGCCGGGGGTGTACTTTGTGAGAGAAGCCCACGCGCAAGCTCAAGCCCAAGTCGGCAGCAGGCCGCGAGTTGCTCGCAAGATCGTTCTGACCGAGTAGCCGGGCAGTCGTTTTCACAGTCGGCAGCTCGCGTCTCCTCGGGCCGCTTTGTTCTGTCTTACTTGAGTCTAACCTGTTGACTTCACGGCACAGAAGAGAAGCTCTGTCGGTGCTGGTTTACGGCCGACTGCACCTTATACCGCTCTCTGGACTGGGATGGTCGGGAGGGAGGAGAGCTACTACTTATCATATATGCAACCTGTAGCTGTAGGATACAATCTATCATACTTGCGGACATGGTATGACAGGAATCAGTTGAAGTAGTAGACCTGCTACTAGATGACGTTTACTCTGACCGCAGACCACCGGTGCTACCTCCGGGTGGCCGGGGGCTAGCCCCCGGGCAGGGCACTGGGGACATAAGTCAAGTCCTACCCCAGGTTCTAGCGGAAGTAGTAGATGTAGTAGTAACACCGCATGTATGAGCGTTAGCTTTAGGTCGCAGCAGCGCTTGTTCCATTGGCCATTGCGAGCCATGATCACGATGTGATAGGACCACGCGCCTGTGTGCTTGCCGGTGCTAGCGTTTGCAGGCTGCCTGTGACCGGCGGGGGCGTGGAAGGAGCATCATGCCTGGACCGTAAATGGACCGTAAATGGGGACGCTACCCGTTTAATGAGCTCACCTGCGAGGAGACGGGTGAAACCGGACTACGGCGTCTTCTCAGCCTCCACCGCCATGGTGGACACGGCGGGAAGCCGAGATGCGGGGGGCTGGCTATGTTGGCAAACCGGGCCTGAGGTTGTCGGCAGTCCCTGGAACCGGTGCCGGTCCTGGAATCACCGCGCGGCCATTCGGCAGGCTGCGGGTAGCCTCCGTGTGTCGAGGGTTCCCCAAGCGGTATTGCTGAGCCCTCGGATGGGCTCTGCGAAAGCGCAGGGCGACTCGGGGGCGTACGCCCTCGAGTAGCAGCGCCACCGCAGGAACGGACGGAATGAGAACGCCCGGCGGGTTAAAACTGCAGTCGAGCCGGCCCAACCGTGAGAGCTCAGGTGTGCCTCTCAATACCGGAATCGGGAGAAGTCGGGTTTCTTGACAAAGCAGTCAACAGCGGGTAGAACGATACGCCATTGCAGGAGGATACCTGGATATGATTAGCATCGTTCGTCGTTTCGCGCTGCCGGTTCTGGTCGCCGTTCTCTGCTGCACGGTTCTGGGCTGCAACAGCCGCTGGTTTCGCCAGGCTGCCCGGGTCGCCGGCGAGGAGGCGGCCTATGCCGTGCTTCAATCCACGCTGACCAAAGCGGGCGTGAAGTCAGCCGACCACATGACCGATGCAGTCCGGCTGGCAGTCGACAGAAAGGACTATGGCGGGGCCGCAGCCGCCTTTGCCGTTGCCCTGAACGAGCACAACATGAAGGCCAGCGAGAAGCTGACATCGCCGCAGGCTGTCGCGCTCATGCGTGTGGCCATTCCCGCGGTCCGCAGCGCCAGCCCGCGCGTCGGGTCCGGGCTCAGCAGTTTCTGCGACTACCTGGCGAGCAGAGGCTAGGCGCAGGACGAAACCCGAAGTCCGAAACTCGAATAACGATTGAATTCCGAACGCCGGAACCCCAATAGCCGGACGTGCCTCTGTAGCGGTCGGGCGGGCGTGATGCCCGCCCGATGCGTCGCACGGCGTCGGTTCGGACGCCGGCATCAGGATTACTTCTTGCGTCCCTTTTCGGCGCGGGCCTTGGCTTCGGCTTCGAGCCTGGCGCGCCGCTCGGCCAGTTTCCGCTCTTCTTCTTCGACTCGCCTGGCCTCCGCCTCCAGGCGGGCCTTGGCCTCGGCCTGCTCCTGGGCCCGTTTGCGTTCCGCCTCGGCGCGGGCCCTGGCCTGGGCCTCGAGCTGAGCGCGGTACTCAAGGAGTTTGCGCTTCTCTTCAGCGCGGGCCTGGGCTTCGGCCACTTCTTCGGCGCGCAGTTCGGCCAGCTTCCGCTCCGCCTCGGCGCGGGCCTTCGCTTCGGCTTCCTCCCGGGCGCGGATCTCGGCCAGCCGGCGTTCGGCTTCCTCGAGCTTCCGTCGCTCCTCTTCAGCTCGTGCCTTGACCTCAGCTTCTTCCCTGGCACGGATCTCGGCTAGGCGGCGTTCCTCTTCTTCGAGCTTCCGCTGTTCTTCTTCGGCGCGGGCACTGGCTTCGGCTTCCTCCCGGGCGCGTTGCTCAGCGAGCCGGCGTTCCATTTCGGCGCTGGCCTTCGCTTCGGCCGTCAGCCGGGCGCGTTTCTCGGCCAGTGCGCGTGCTTCTTCCTCGATCCGCTTGTGCTCGGCCTCGACTCTGACTTTGGCCTCGGCCTCTTCTTGGACGCTCTGTTCCTCTTCTTCACGCTTACGCTCGGCCTCAGCACGGGCCTTAACCTCGGCCTCGAGCTGCGCCCGTCGTTCGGAGAGCTTCCGTTCTTCTTCCCGGCGGTCGGGTTCAGCGGCGGCATAGGCCTTCATCTCAGCCTCGATCTGCGCCCGCCGTTCCGCGATTCTGCGTTCGTCTTCCTTGAGTCTGCGGTCCTCTGCCTCAAGTTTCCTGCGTTCCGCGTCCAGCCGGGCCGTGGCCTTGGCATCCTCTTTGGCTCGTGCCTGTGCAAGCTTGCGCTCCTGTTCCTCGAGCCGCTTGATTTCCACCTCAGCCCTGGCCCTCGATTCGGCCTCTGCCTTCGCGCGCTGCTCAGCCTGGCGGCGCGCCTCTTCGGCCCGGGCCTTGGCTTCGGCTTCCTCCCGGGCGCGTCGCTCGGCGGCCATCCTCTCCTCTTCCTTCCGCCTGCGCTCGGCTTCGACCTTCGCCCTGGCCTCGGCTTCCTGCTTCGCCCGCTGCGCGGCAATCCGCTGCTCTTCCTGCCGACGCTTCCGTTCCGCCTCGGCGCGGCGCCTGGCCTCGGCTTCTTCCTTGGCGCGCTGAGCCGCAACCCGGCGGTCTTCCTCGGCTTTCTTTGCACGCTCCGCCTCGGTGTGGGTCTTTGCCTCGGCTTCTTCCTGGGCGCGCTGCGCGGCGAGTCGCTGCTCCTCTTCCTTGCGCCTGCGCTCGGCCTCAGCCTCTTCTTTCGCACGTTGCGCGGCGACCCGGCGCTCTTCTTCAGCGCGCTTCGTTCGTTCCACCTCGGCGCGTGTCTTTTCTTCAACTTCCTCCTGGACGCGGTGCGCGGCGCGTTTGCGTTCCTCCTCAAGCCGGACTCGAGCCTCGGCTTCCTCACTGGTGCGCCGCGCCAGCGCCTCGCGGTCGACCTTTGGCGCCGACGGGGCTATCGACAGCAGTTGCTTCGCCAGCTTATCGGCATCGGGCTTCGGCATCCCGGCCTCGACGCATCCGGCCGCGAATCGCTCTGCGCCCATCTGCATCGCCAGCGGCTTCACGCTCTTGGTGGCCTGTTCGACACCTGCACGGGAACCGATGGCTGCGTACAGGAGCAGGGCCTGCGCGAAGCACTTCAGCGCCCTGTCCGGCCTGCCGCCGGCCTGATGGAGAAGCCCGATGTTACTCAGGCTCGCTGCCTGCAACTGCGGGTTAGCGAGAGCGCGCGCCGTCGCCAGCGCTTCCTCGAATGACTGCAGGGCCTTGTCAGGGCGGCGCGTCGCCGCATATAGCTGCCCGACGCCGTTCAGTGCTGCCGCCAGGCCCGGTTTGTTTCCCATCCGGCGTTGCAGCGTGAGCGCCTGCTCGAGGGGTATCTTGGCCTTGCTGGCGTCGAGTCGGGCAAGGTGAGCCAGCCCGATGTTGCCGAGATTGTCTGCCTGAGCCGGGAGGTCCCCGAGTTCGCGCGCCGTCGCCAGCGCTTCTTCCAGGTACTTCAGCGCCTTGTCCGGCTTGGCCGCATCCCGGTACGCTTTCCCGGCGCAACCGAGAGCAGTCGAGACGCCCGGCAGATACTCGATCTCGCGGCCGACCGTCACTGCGTGCTCGTATTGCTTGATGGCCCTGTCAGTCTCGCCCCTGGCTTGAAATGCGAGCCCGACGTCGCAAAGCGCCTCTACCTCGCCCGGCCAGTGCCTGGCGGCGCGGTATGTGGTAAGGGCCTGCTCGTGCTGCTTGAGGGCTTTTTCGGTATCGCCCCTGGCAAGGTATACGAGCCCGATGCCGCGGCGGTTTTCGGCCTGCAGGCGCGGATTCGAGGCCTCGTCCGCCATTGCCAGGGCCTGTTCGTGGTACTTGAGAGCCTTGTCCAGTTCACCGAGGGCATGGCAGGCCGGTCCGAGGTTGGTCAGCGCTATCGCCTTTCCTTCTCTGTCCCCGAACTGGTCTGCCAGCCGGGACGACTCCTCTTGACTTGCCCGAGCCTCCCGCCACCTGCCCGACATCCGGTGACAAAGCCCGGTGAGACTCGCGAGCGCGACGAGCTCGGTTCCAGCCGCGTCTTTCGACGCAACTTCGAAGAAACCGATCGCCTTGTCCCAACTGCAGGATTTCATCGCGGCCCGTCCCAGTTCGAACGGAGCCCTAACAGACGGCAGTGAGTTCGTCAACGCGTCAATGTATTCCATTGTACCTCGAAGTCGCCGCACGCCCGGGCGGCGACGGCTTGTTCCCGAGTCGCTTGTGCGCCAATCGGCCTTGCATGCGGATGTTATATCCGGAAAGAGGCCCGAGGTCAAGTGAATGCATACAACCAAGGAAGTGTCACCGTACGAATCCGGGGTCCGGCGGCGACTGCACCGCTGGTCCGAGGACCTGTTTCCTGGACAACCTGAACGCCGGCCCCGGACTCACGTACAGCCAGCATTCGGCTCACAACCCGCGAGGGCGACGCAGCCCTACCGCCACAGCCGGACTTCGTCCAACTTCAACTGCCGCCGAACACAACGGCCGTCGGCAGGGCATTCGACCGTACTTGCGCCTCACGCCCCCGCCCCGCCGGCTGAGCGAGAGACCGGCCAACGCCGCGCACCTGCTTCAAGCTGCTACTGTGCCGGCAGCGCCGGGAGGCAACCGGAAGTAGGCTTGTGCTGCCACTCTAGGCACAGCAGCGCTCCAGCCAAGTCACCAGCGCAGTAAGCATAGACGCTGTCCAAACCAGCCATTGCGACTCGAATCAAATGTCGCACCATATAAACAACGTATCTACGCATGATATGACTAGGAGACGTACAAGGCCTATGGTGCGACGACACCCCGCCTCAGCAGTGCTGGCGTTGAATCCACACGCAGGAAGCCCCTGGTGCCCAAAACCCGCGCGCTTCCAGCAGCCGGACGCCGTTTCTATGTGCGGAGCCATGCGCAAGCGGCGATCATTAGGCCACTTCCATGGCGGAAATCGAGGAAACGTCTGTAACGCGCTGTTGGCAGGTGCGCAGGTGAGACTTGAGCACATGCTAGTGTCACGGCATTTAAGTTCCATATATACGTTAGTTATACGTTCTACCATCGCCATCACGCCTCGTTGTCGCACCAGACGCTGCCGACGCGATTCTCCGTTAGTCGTTGGAAATACGTGACCTGCGTCGAAAATGGCTTCCTCGACGCTGTTCGGCACACGTTGTGCTTTGGGAAGGACAATGAAATCGGCCCCTGGGTCTCGCCTCGCTAAGCACGTAGACTGCGGTGTTCAGGTGTCCAGCCTCCATGATACCGAACGTCTTTGCAGTACGCCTCCAGTTGGGGGTCGCTCATTATGGTCGGCGCAGCAGTCAGTCTGTCGGTCCCCGTTTGATAGTAACTGCCAGCCAGGGATGGCCCATCACACCTCCGTCCAGGCTTTGGCCCAAACCCCGTCTCGGATTGTTGCTGCGCCGACGCTTTCTAGTCTGGATTAGCCACATGGTACGACTCGCAACTGAATTGGAGCCCAGCAGCCGGGTACCGTCTCCGGTCAATTCCAGGCACGCCGCCTCTGTCCTGAGGACTTCCCCGTCCGTCGACAGCCTCCATCTTGGGTCTCTGCCGCTCGCCGCAGTGGAGCGCCGGATTGCGGTCATCGGTGCTGGCTGGTGGGGCAAAGGTCTCGTCCAGACCTTCGGCGATCTGGGCACCCTCCGCGCGGTCTGCGACACCGACCCTGCACGGCTGACCGCCATGCCAAACGGTGCAGTCAAGCACTACGGTCGCACAGAAGACTGCTTGGCGGATCCGGACGTCAGCGCCGTCGTGATCGCCACGCCCGCAGTGTCACACTTCGAGCTGGTCCGAGCCGCGCTGCGAGCAGGCAAAGATGTTTTCGTCGAGAAACCCCTGGCACTGACGCTCCGCGACGGACAGGAACTGGTGAGGACCGCCGCGGGCTCGGGTCGAGTTCTGATGGTGGGCAATGTCCTGCGCTACCACCCCGCTATCTGCAGGCTGAAGGATATGATTGACGCGGGGGACCTAGGCAGGGTCGAGTACATTTGCTCAAACCGCCTGAGCGTTGCCCGGCAACGAGCCGAGGAGAACATCCTGTGGAGCTTCGCCCCGCACGAGGTTTCGGTGATTCTGGGCCTGCTCGGCGAGCAGCCGCTGGCTGCGTCATGCCAGGGAGGAGATTACCTAAGCCGCGGAGTATCAGATGTTACCATCAGCCAGTTCGTGTTTGCCGGAGGGGTCCGCGCCCAGATTTTCGTGAGTCGACTGCGTCCTTTCCAGGAGCAGCGGCTGGTGGTGGTCGGGTCCGACGAGATGGCGGTGTTCGACGAAGCCGCGCCCGACCGATTGGTGACCTACCCACGTGGCGACTGGAAGGATTCGTCTGTGAGTTCAGCCGAATCCGCCGGCAAACCGATCCGTATCGACTCAACCGAACCGATGAAGGCCGAGTGTATCGCGTTTCTTGAGAGCTTGGAGACGCGCCAGCCCCCGGTTACCGATGGAGAAGAGGAGCTGCGTGTTTTGGAGGTACTCGATGCCTGCGAGCGTTCACTGTCCAGTGACGGTGCGCGAACCGACGTCCAGCCTCCGTCCCGCAGCCGCCGTGGCCATAAGACTGGCGCGCTCGGCGTACGCAACACCAATAAGCCCACCTTGGCGGGCTGAATCGCCGCACCCCAATGACAGCTTTGGGTGCTGGCCGGAGTAGATTAGGCTACGCCCTGCGATCTAGAAGGGCGGCGGGGTCCAGGGACCCGGCATGGGCGGAATCGGAAACGGAGCGATGGCTTCCACTCAAGCCTCCATTCAGTTACGAACCTACCTGCACCATGTCCGCGGCACACGCACCCATCTTCACTGGGGCGTAAGATCTCGCGCCGAAGCACGGGCGTAGCCTGGATTTTCATCTCGGTCACGCCAGTCTCGAAATTGCCGCGAATTCCTCAATTAAGTTTAAGCAATTCCCATACCTGCAGCACAGAACGCAGCTAAGAATCGTACCTGCGATATATAGAAGACAATTCCGGCTACCTAGGCAGGCCGCGCCTGTGGTCGCACTGCGCTCCGGCTACGCTCTAACTCATTGCTAAAAAAAGACTTAGACTAGCGCGTCGAAGACCGGACGCCGCTCTAGGTGGGATTCGTTCGGTCTATTCCGAAGCGCTGCATCAGTCGCTGGAACTGCCGACGGTGAACTGACAGCAACTCTGCTGCCTTGCTTACGTTCCCGCCGGTGACGCGCAGCGCGTTGACCACTTCTCTGCGCTCGAATCGCTCGCGCTTGCCGCGAGGCACTTCTGTCATTCTTTCGATTCCGGCAAACTGAGCTCCCAGGTCATCAATGGCAATCCGGTTACTCTGGGTCATGATGACAGCGCGTTCAATGACATTCTGCAGTTCGCGGACATTGCCCGGCCAGGCGTAGCTAGCAAGCACCTCAAGCGCCCTTTCCTCGCACCGGTCTACCGGTTTTTTCATCTGTCCAGCGTACCGCTTCACGAAGTAGTCGGCGAGCAGCCCGATGTCGCCGGAGCGCTCACGCAATGCCGGGACGTTAACAGTCACGCCGTTCACGCGGTAGAAGAGGTCCTCGCGGAACCGCCCGGCTTTTACGTCCTGGCGAAGGTCCCGGTTTGTCGCGCAGACGAGCCGTACGTCCACCTTCCGCGGTTGGGTTTCGCCGACCCGGCGCACGACCTTCTCGTCGAGGACCTGGAGCAACTTAGCCTGTACGCCGAGCGTCGTGTTGCTGACCTCGTCCAGGAAGACCGTCCCTCCCACAGCGGCCTCAAACAGCCCGTCTTTGTCCCGGACCGCGCCGGTGAAGGCGCCCCGGGCGTGGCCGAACAGTTCGGACTCGAACAGGTTCTCGGGCAGAGCGCCGCAGTTGATGGACATGAATTCGTGGCTGCGGCGTTCGCTCTTCGCGTGAATCAGCCGGGCCAGAACACCTTTGCCGGTACCGGTTTCGCCGGTCAGCAGCACAGTGCAGTTGGACGGGGCGATCCGGTCAATCACCCGGTACACATCCTTCATCGCCTTGGAGCGGCCCATGAAGTACCCGGTGGCCGCGTCCACCAGCATATCCTCGCGCAGCACGGACATCTCCTCCTGCAGCTTCCTGAACGCCGCCGACTTGTCGATAGTGGCGGCCAACAGGTTTGCCACGGACACGAGGAGATTCATGTCCTCATCAAGAAAGAGATGCGCGGTGACCCGGCTGTCGACGTAGATCGTGCCCACCACGCGCTTCTCGACCGTGAGCGGTACGCAAAGCAGCGAACGGATCTTATTGAGCATGACGCTGTTTGCGCTGTTGAAACGGGGATCCGTCAGTGCATCAGCGCTGAAGACCGTCTCGCCCCTTTTGACTTTGCGCAAGACCGAGCGGGAAACCGCGGTGGCATCTGCCAGCGTAGTATGGTCGATGTTCCGTCCCGCCGCCGGCACGAGCTTGCCGCGCTGCATGAGGAAAAGGAGCCCGCGTTCGGCCTTGATGACGTCGATCACCAAATCTAGGATGTGCTCAAGAAAGTCTTCCTTCTCCAGACCCAGCCCGATGAGCTTGCTGATCTCGTAGAAGACCTCCAGGTATTCCTCCCGGCCGCGCGCCTTCAGCCGCAACGTCGCGGATACGTGGTTGACCGTCTCCATCAACTCATCGGCCCGCTGCGCGTCAGGGCGAGCCCCGATCGAGCGGAGGATCGCATGGGCCTCCTTGAGGTTGGCCAGCGCCTCGTCCACGTCCTGTTCGGCAACCGGTCGGAAGGAAAGCGGTAGCTTGAGGTCGAGGGTCATCTCCTGGCGGCCGTACCCGGTGAGCGCCTGGGCCGAGGCCATGAGCGAGAGAGCCAATTCGTGCCGGACGCCGGTTTCCCTCAGCAGCTCGATACTCCGGCGGATCTCCTGAAACCCGCGGTCGGTGCGGTCGAGCATGCACTTGGCCAGCCCCGAAAACCGCAGCGCGACCGCATACTCACTGGAAGACGCCTGCTCCCTGAGGTAGACCAGTGCCCGGCGCGCGTCCTCGGCAGCCCGGCCGAATTCCCCTTGCGTCAGCCGCAGTTCACTGGCCAAGGTGAGCAGCCGGGCGAGTTTGCGCGGGTCGCGTTCGCGCCTGACCAGCCGGAGCGTCCGGGCAACCGCGTTCCGGGCGGCTTCGAGGCGCCCGGTGCGAAGCAGGATCTGGACACGGCATACGCCGAGCATGAATTCCAGATCCGAGGTCGGGTTCCGGCCCGCGAATGCCTGAATCTCCTCCAGCAAGCGCTCGGCCTCTGCCGTTTCTCCCTGCCGGGTGAGCAGTTGGGTCAGATTCGCCATGACGACGTTTCGGCCGTAGGGGTCAGCCTGTGCCTGCTGCCGCAGCTCAATCGCCCGGCGGTAGGCCGCCAGAGCCTGGTCCCAGTCGCCACGTTCTTCGCTCATCGTACCGAGATTCGAGTTGAGGTCAGCGATGGCCGTGTTGTCGCCGATTCGCTCCGCCAGGTTCAGCGCCTCGGCAAAGCAGTTGTACGCCTTGTCCCATTCGCATTCAGCCTGGTATATGATTCCCAGACCCTGCAGGGAACGGAGCAGCGAGTATACCTCGCCCGAACGCCGCTGCGCCGGCAGACACCGTTGGTACTGGTCCCTCGCTTTGGCAATGTTGCCGCGACTCCACCAGAGTGTCGCAAGGAACTGGCTGACCTCGCCGGCGGTGCGCTCCGCATCGATCCCCGCATAGATTTCGAGACTGCGCTCAACCAGTTGCTGAGCCAGCACCAGATCGCTCCGCGACCACGCGAGGACGCTCAACTGGTAGAACGAGCGGGCCGACAATCGGCTGTAGACTGCCGGCGTTCGGTTCTTGAGATTCTCAGACAGTCGCAAGGCAGCGGAGACCAGTTGATCGGCCCGGCCGTAACCGCGGAGCGCGTAGTACGACCAACCCATATCGTTCAGTGTGTCGATATATGCGGGCGCACCTCTATCCGGCTGCAGCAGGAGCGCCTGGTTGAAGTTGTCCAAGGCCTCATAGTGGTGACCCTGCTTCTGTTGCACCAGTCCCACCCTGCGCCGGAACCGGGATGAAAGCTCTTGGTCCTGAGCGAGTTCCGCGTCGGCAGCGATTATTGCCATCCCCTGCGTATAGGCGTCAATCGCCTCGGGATACCGCCCGGTGGCCTCCCGCAATTCGCCGACGCGTTCGTGCAGTTCCACCTTCTCTCGGGCCGTTGCTGCCTGCGCCGCCAACGCGAGCGCGGTTTCGAAGTAACCGAGTGCCTGTTCGCTCAGCCGGCGTTCGCGGGCTCGGGTTCCGGCCTGCAACGAGTAGTTGAAGGCGCGGTCTTCAATGCCTGCCTGCGCGTAATGGTGCGCGAGGTCGAACAGCAGTTGGTCGGTCTTCTCCGGATGGAGCGCTTCAATGACCAGCGCGACGCGGCGGTGGTTCTCGCGCCGGACCGAAGCTCTCATCCCTTCGTTGATCGCTGCTTCGAGCATCTTGCTCGACAACACGAAGGTCGCCTCGCCGTCGATTACGAGACTGCGCAGCAGGCCCAGCGACCTCAGCTTCCCGACAGCGCCGGACAGAGCCGCTTCATCCTGCTGTTCCTCCACCGCGCGCAGGAACGCGAGCGTAAACGGCCCGGCTATGGTTGCAGAGACCTCGAGCACCTCAAGCTCTATTGCGGCCAGGGTTTCCAATCGCCGGCGCAGTACGTCCGCCACCGATTCCGGAGTCTTGTAGGTATTCAGTGCGCCCGGGACCAGCGTCCAGCGATTACCCCGCCGGGACAGGATTCCGCCTTCGATCAGTGCCCGGATTGCCTCAACCACGAAGAGCGAATTCCCTCCGGTAGTGCGCGTTAGCCACTCGGCCAGCTCATCCGTGCCCGGCATCTCGTCGACGAGCGATGCCAGCAGGTCTGTAACCTCTGCCTGGTCCAGCGGGGGCAACTGGAAGTGCTGGAAGCAGCCAGTCCGGCCGAACTCGGCAACCAGGTCCAAGAACCGCGCTTCACTTACGCCGGCCACGAGCACCATAAGGCGTTCGTTGCTCAGACCGAAAACAAGGTAGCGAAGGAATTGGAGGCTGTCCGAGTCGTAGAGCTCGAGGTCGTCAACCAGCAACACGAGGCTGTGCCGCACCCGGGGCGACGCGCTCATTTCCTTCAGGCCGTGGAGCACGGCCTCGAACAGACGATACTTGTCGCCCGGCGCTGCATCCCGGCTCTCGTCGCCGGCCGGCATGTCGGCGACAGAGGAGGTGCTGAGGTATCCGCGGATCATCTCGACCAACGACGGCTGTCTCGCTCCAAGCGAGGCGCGCTCGAACGAGAGAATCGTCGCGCCCTCGAGCTGCGCCATGAACTTGAACTCGGATAGCAGCCGGCTCTTGCCGACTCCCCGCTCGCCCGTGACGCAGGCCGAGCCCGCCCTGCCTTTGCTCGCGTTGTCGAGCATCTCCTTGAGGCCGGCCAGTTCATCACCGCGACCGACAAAACCCGGTGCCACGGAATACTCGGGCGGCCCGATTTCGACGGCCGGCTCACCTTTGGGGTGAGTCAGTTGCTCGATCACTGCCGCGGCCGAGCGCGGCCGCCGCTCCGGCTCTCGCTGTATCAGAGACATCACTAATGACGCGAAGTCCTCGGGGATATTCTCGTCGAACTCCCGGGGGGGCTTGAATTCAGACAAATACTGCATCCTGAGCCACTTCCGAAGGTCCCTGTCCTTACCCGGACCCTGGCCGGCGATCACCTCGTAAAGCACCAAGCCCAGCGAGTAGAGGTCGGCACGGGCATCGGTGTCCACGCCCTTGAGTACCTCCGGGGCGACATAGCCCAATGTCCCGCGCGCCGCGTCCGCGTCGGAGAGAGCCGGCTGACCGGCAAAACCGAAGTCAATCAGCCTCGCCCGCAGGGAACCGTCTTTGTCGGCCACCAGTATGTTCTGCGGCTTGAGGTCGCAGTGAATCAGGCCCTGCGCGTGAACGCGGGCCAGCGCTTCGAGCAGTTGAACCGTGACCGTCTTCAGTTCGGGACGAAAGCCCTTCCCAAAGAAGACATTGATCGGCACCCCTTCGATGAACTCCATGGTGAAGTACGGCTGTCCATCAGGCGTTGACCCGTAGTCAAGCGCCGTGACGATGCCCGGGTGTGAGAAGCGCGACAGGCTGTAGAATTCGCGATTGAGTCGGGCCTCGGCCGACTTGGGAGCGCCAGTCCGCAGGGTCTTCAGCGCAAGAACCCGATTGGCGACGGTGTCGGTGACCTTGTAGGTTTCCGTGAATTCGCCGCCGCCGAGCCGGTCAAGCACTTGGAAACGGTCGGCGACCAGTTGTGATACCTGGAACCTCGCAGGCTGCGCCATCTCTTCATCATAGCATAGTCCTGTCGACTGTCAATCAAGGGTGCGACATTAGTGCGACATCCGGTCAGGGTCGTGCCAGAGTATCCTGCTGTCCGGTAATGATTTAGCGGTAACGGGTGACTGCGACACTACCAGACCACCGTTGACTGGCGGCGCACGGATAGGTAAGTGTACCGAACCCCAACACCGGGCCCAAGCCGGCCCCAGGGTTCACAAGGTCGGGAAAGCCGGTTCGGCGGCATGGATTGAGCAGGCCGGCCGAACCCGAGGACGTCCGGATCAGGATGGCCCCGATATCTCGACCGCTGAGGCGGTATTCTTTTGACTTCGCCGCAGTCCGGTCTATAGTCAGCGCTGGCAAGAACGGAGATGACTATGAATAGAACCACCGGATTGGCACTGGCGCTTGCTCTCCTCACCGGCGCCGCGGCCGCGGCTGCGCCGCCGGTCGCGCTCTTGAAGACCATCACCCTTGACAAGTACCCGGACGCGAACGCGGTCACCGTGTTCGATTCCACGCTTGTCACGCTCCGGGCCGACGGCCGGAACGTGACCCGCCGGCACAAACTGGTGAAAATCCTGACCGAGCAGGGCAAGCAGCAGTACGCAACAACCTGGGACGAGTACTGCCTGACCTATTCGAAGGCCGAGGTCAGAATGGCCCGGGTGATATCGCCGGACGGGAGGATCGCGAACGTAGGAAAGAAGGACATCGTGGATGTACCCACCCCGCTCTGGGAAGGGTCGAAGTTCGTCCTGCCCAACGTGCGGGTGAAGTCCATCCAGTTCCCCGGCCTTGCGCTTGGTTCGTCGGTCGAATGGGTTACCGAGGACATCATGTACAACCCGGTGATGGAGAGCCAGTACGACGCCGAGCATTACTTTGGAGGCGGTGACCCGGCGTTGTGTGTGGCCTACGCGATCGATGCGCCGGCAACGATGAAGTTCCGCTGGCTGGTGAAGGGCGGCAGCGTGGACACGAGCTTCGCAGTCAGAGGCAGGCGCCGGCGCACGACCTGGTCGGCGCACGACCTGCCCAAGCTGGTCTACGAGCCGATGATGCCGTACCGCGAATCAATGACGCGGCTACTCGTCTGCACCCAGCCTGACTGGCAGACCTGGTCGCGCTGGTACTACGAGCTCTGTTCCACCCAGTACGGTATCGACTCGGCCCTCGCGCGCGCGCTCGACTCGCTCGTCGCGGGCGCCCCGACCGACGACGCCAAGGTCCGCGCGCTCTACAACTTCGTCAACCAGCGCATCCGCTACGTCGAAACCTCGTACTCGGGCAGGAAGGCAGGGTACCAGCCGGAGCAAATCAGCCTCACTTTCCAGAAACGCTACGGCGTGTGCCGCGACAAGGCCGCGCTGCTCGTCGGGATGCTGCGCCACGTCGGCATTGACGCCTACATCACCTTGACGAACCCCGGGTCACAGACCGACGCCGAGCTGCCCGTCGACCAGTTCAACCACGCGACCGTCGCGGTGAAGCGGCCGGATTCGAGTATCTACTACCTTGACCCCACGGTTGAGAACTCGCGCCAGTATCTCGCGGCTTCGGAGATGAACCGCGGGGTGCTGATTGCCACCCGGGACGGTGACGACCTGCGCTACACGCCGCTCATCCCGGCCGATTCGAACCGGCTCGAGGTGCAGATAGACGACACGCTCCGGGCCGACGGTTCGCTCACTGGCGCAGTCGTGCTGACGCCCACCGGGCAGCAGGAACTCAGCCTGCGCTCGCTGGTCCAGTACCTGCCGCCGCTCAGGCAGAAGCAGCGCTTCGAGACCTACCTGCGCGCGTTCGGGCCGGGCGCGAGACTGGACACCGTCACGATGACTGACGCGCGCGACCTGGACCAGCCGCTTGTAATCAAACTCCGTTTCTCGGTGCCCGACTTCGCCACCGTTCTCAAACCCGGATCGCCCGGCGCCAGTCGCCAATCCACCATCCGCTTCTCGCTGCCCAAGGCCGGCAGCGGCATGTTCACGTCCAGCTCCATCTCCTGGGCGTCGACGATGCCGGTGCGCAGGTACGATGTCGACCTCCGTTCGACCCTCGCCTGGCATATGGTCCACCGGATGGCACTGCCCCGAGGTTTCAAGACGGTGCTGGTGCCCGACTCGCTCGCGCAAGTACACGACAAGTTCGAAGCAACGTCAGCCACCGTCGTCAAGGGTCGGCTCCTGACCAACGAGGCATCGTTCCGGCTCAAAGCCCCGCTCGTGCCGGTAACCGAGTATGAAGACCTGCGGAGCCTTCTGGCCGCGACCGAGGAACTCGAGCGTCAGCACGTCATGCTGAAGACGGGAGGAGAGAATGACTAGGATTCAGGGGATCAAGGATTCAAGGATTCCAGTGGCAAGCTTGGCTGTCGTCTTTTCCATTGTCCTTGTGACTTTGTCCCTGGGTGGCGAGATAGACAGCATCATCAGGGCCGCCCCGGGTCAGGAAGCCTATCCCGAGGCCGGCGCACTCATCCTGCTCGACCGCAAGACCGTCACCGTGAACAAGAACAACTCGACCACGCTCGACCGCTACCTCGTGGTGAAAATCTTCGAAGACCGCGGCCGGGACGAATTCGGCGAAATCACGCAGAGGTTCAACAAAGACGGCCAGACCGTGGAGGTCCTCCAGGCCTGCACCCACCGGCCCGACGGCAGTATCGTCAAACCCGAGGCCCGTGCGATTTCCGACGTCTCCGCACCGGAGGTGGCGGGCGCCATGGCCTACACCAACGCGATGCTCAAGGTGGTTTCGTTCCCGGCCCTGGAACCGGACGCAGTCATCGAGTACCGCGTACGGGTCAGACCGAAGAAGAACGCGAAAGAGGACGGTTTCTCCGGAACGGTCACGTTCGGCGGATTCAACCCGGCGCTGAAGCGCGAATTCACGCTGATCGTGCCCGGGGGAGTGGGATACTCGCACGCCTGGTCTGGAGCGGGAGAGGAAGTCCGGGGTTCGAGTCTGGACCTCGTAGAGGTGGTTGAACAGGACTCGCACACGTGGACGGCGACAAACACGCCGCAGATATTCCGCGAGGCGGCGATGCCCGACATCGAGCGACTCGTGCCCGTGCTCAGCTACTCTTCGTACAAAGACTGGAAACAGGTCGCGACGAAGCTGCGCAAGGACTTCGACAAAGGCCGCGTCGCCTCACCGGTTTTGAAGCGGACTGCCGACAGCCTGGCCGCAGGCAAGTCCGATGCCGAAGCTGCGAGAGCCATCTACCTGTTCGTCACCCAGCAGGTGCGGAGCATCTGGCTCGACTACGGCGACGCGGGGTACGAAACCAACAGGGCGCAGGATATCCTGAACTGGAAGTACGGCGACAGCCGGGACAAGAACCGGCTCCTCGTCAGCCTGCTCGACGCTCGGGGCATATCGGCGACGCCGGTCGCGCTGAGCACGTCGCTGGACGTACCGCCCGGCGTGCCATCGCCCGACGCCTTCGACTGGCTCGCTACACTGGCGACCGTTGACGGCAAACCGATGCTCTTCGACCCGTTCGCCGAGTATCGCATCTACGGCACCATACCGGACGAGGACGCCGGGGTTGACGCGCTGCTTCTTGACTCGGCAAGCACGCAACTGACCAAGAGTCCGGGCGCGGGTCCGAACCCGGCTGACCGGGCGGTTACGACCGCCCAGCTCGTGCTCGAACTGAACGGCAACCTCTCCGGAACGGTGACCACCATGACGGGCGGCTGCTACGACAACTCCCTGCGCGAAGCCTGGCGCAACCGGACTTCGAGCGACCGGAAGCGGGCACTGGCCCAGACCGCTTCGTCAATCAAGACCGGGGCGCAGATCGACACGTTCTGGTTCTCAGACCTGGCCGATCTGACCGAGCCGGCGGCCACCGGTTTCTTCTTCACGGCGCCGCGCTACGCAGTGGCGCAGAAGGGCGAGCTCTCGCTGCGCGTGCCGACGCCGGCCGTGGTCGGCGAGGAGCTGTTCTGGCTCACCGCGAGCGCACGCCGCACGAACCCGGTCGAGACCAAGCCGGCGCGCGGCTACGAGTACACCTGTAAGATCAAGCTGCCGCGCGGACTGAAGGTGGATGTCCTGCCGGACAGCGTCGCAGTGTCCGCCGCCGGCATCACGGCCCGGGGCGGCTGGGCGAAGACGGCGGATGGAGTGAGCTTCCACTACTCGTTAAGGCTGACGAAGACAGACTACTCGGTCGCCGAGTTCGCACAGCTCAAGGCCGCGGCCGACGCACTCAGCCGCCCGCAGCTCCGCGAGGTGTACTTCCTGAAGTAGCAGGCCGGGGACACGCCCGCGGCGCTCTACCCGCTTCGCCGGGCGGCGGCCCTGCTCGGCCCGCACCGGCCCAACAGCACGCGCGGGTGCGGCGAACGCCCGTTTTCCCTGCCCGCCGGGCTTGACCAGGTTCTCACAAATACGTAGTATCCTTGCGACGTGAAGGCCAGACGCTCAGTACGCAGACCTCCGGCCCGGCCCTGGTGTCCGGGCGAGTCCCGGGTCGTCATCAGGTACACTAAGCGCCTGCTCGCTGGTCGCTATGCCGGCCTCGCTCCGGCCGCCGCAGACTGCCTGCTCGCGCTCCGCGAATGGTACGCGGCGCGACCCGGGGCAGCCAAGTCCGACCGCATGTACCGCCGGACCTTTGACGCGATCCGCAGCCGGATCTCAAGCGCTGCCATCGCCCGCGGCCGGCCGAAGATGCACAAGCTCTGGAACCCGGCAGAACGCCGCCTGGCCTACAAATGGATTCGCAAGTACTTCCGGCATCGGCAGGACGTGTACCCGCTCACGCTGCTCGACGCGGCTCGCGGCCTTCTGGTCGACCTGCTTGAGCACGGGTACGAACGAACCCTCTCTTCATGCGAGAACGAGTTACTCAAATGCCTGCGGGATGCGGCGAAGGGGAGACCGCGACACGTCGGACGGCTCGGCGCCGCGATTAAACTGCCGACTTCCCTGCTCCGCGGCACTCGTCCGCAAACAGACCAGATCAAACGGTCCGGCAGATTCTCCTGAGCCGGAGCGCCGTCGGCCTCAACAAGCACCCGGCGAAGTGCGGCACGAAGCACGGCAGACCTGTCGTGACTTCCGACTGACGATTGTGGCTTGGCCGCGGAGGGGGCTAGTTGTGGTCGGGGACAGGACCGCGGAACCTGGCGCAGCGCGAGAGCTGCCAGGCGTACCAGTCGCAGACCTCGCCGAGGCAGCGACCCGTTGACTGGCAAAGCGGCTTGACCCGCGTCGGGTCGACGCCGATTTTCACGAGTTCGGCAATCCGGTCGAGACTGAGCCGGGTCGGGGGCACGTCGGCCTGGGTGAGGCTGCCGTTGAGGAGCATCTGCCCCTGTCTGTGGTAGAACCACTCCTCCGCGCCGGGCGCGTAGCCTTCGGCCAGCAGCCTCTCGTCATCAACCCCAGGCTCGAGCCCTTTGGCTTCACGCTCGGCCAGGCGGATGAGCTTGGCCGCCTCGCGCAGGTCAACGCCCGCCTGCTTGTTGCCGAAGACCGCCACGTTTCCCACCGACCGGCGCTGGATAACGACGGCTGCTCGCGCCCCGAATTCGGACCGGGCGTACTTGTGAATCCCGTCCTCGTCCGAGTCAATGGTCACGACCCGCAGCCGCTTCTTCCCCACCTCAATCTCCTCGACTCTGGCCCTGGCTTCGAACTCCGACTTGACGACGGTGAAGAACCGCAACTGCTCCTGATATTTGGCCTCGATTGCCACAAGCGCCCACTCGATTACCCGGTCGGGTTCTTCGGGGTGCCGGGCGTGCAGGACTTTGACCACGTAGGAGATGTCGAACGGCGACGCGTTGCCGTCGACATCCGCGGCCCGGACGAACCGGAGGATCTTGGCGAGCGAAGGGTCATCGCTGATGCCGAGGTCCCGGGCGACCAGCGTGGTAGCGCAGTCGCCCGCTTTGCGGTCGGCGTCGAGCGTCGGGTGTTCGTCGAAGCGGCCGCCGCCGATGCCGAGCAGCAGCGTTCCCTCAGCCTCGTAGTCCTCGGATTTGCGGCCGGCCTCCGTCAGCCTGCGGATCGAGGTGAATTCGACCGCGGCCGTGCCGATGCCGGGAAACCGTTGTTCCCCGAACCTGCGCAAAAGCCAGATGGCCACGATTTCGTCAAGGTGGGGCCGTTCGTGGGTGAGGATGCGGTTGAAGACCACGATGAGCCAGAGTAACTGAAAGGGGACGGGGGGTCAAGGAGACAGACAAAGCTGGACGTCAGGGGTCAGATGCTGGAAGACAGAAGTACCGGCCGGGAATCTCACGACCAAAGCACAAAGAGAGCCAACCACGAATGGACGCAGGTGGATACGGATGGGTGTCCGGGCAGCCCGCAGTCAGAGGTCAGAAACCGGATGCTGGAAGGCGGAAGCGCAGGATAGAGTCCGGAATTCCACATGCTGCAATCTGGTTTCTACCTTCTGACTTCGCGCGGCAGAAACAAAGACGGGCGGGCAAACCGCCCGCCCTGCTTGTGCGCCCGGCAAGGGCCCACCATGCTCGATCTACGCCGGGACCGGACTCGGATGTAACCAGCCGTCCCGACTCCCAGGATTGACACTCGGAATTCGCCATTCGTCTTCGGCCCTGCACAACGCACCCCCACTTCGGAAATCCGACTCCTCCTTCCTCCTCGCACCTCCTTACTCAGTCCTCCCTCCTCACTCCTCCCTCCGCAAAGCACCCCGCAGGCATCCCGAAGCCGTGGTCGTTCCCTCTTGCCGGGCATGTAGAAAGGGCCGGGGAAGACAGCTTTCCCCGGCCCCTCTTCGTCGGACTTTGGTTGCCGGACCTTGGTGACTTGGTGTCTTGGTGGTAAGGTCCGGTTCCGTTCCCGTCGCTTACGGGGCGATGGGCGCGCTGACGTTGAAGACGTCGGTGCGGATGGCCTGGAGCACGGCCTCGGTCAGGCCGCGGGCCTTCCACTTCGCGATCAGCGTCGCGGCTTCGATGGCGAGCGTCTCACCGGAGATTTCCTTCCGAGAGAGCGCCCACAGCTCACGGCCGAAGTTGAGGTAGAACGGGATCTCGATGACCGACACTCCGGCTCCATCGCAGACCTGTTTCACCTGCAGCTCCATGGCCGTGATCATCGGGTAGACCGCGGTCACGTTCGCGAGCATCGTCGGCCGCATCTCGTCGAGCGTGGCCTTGATGCGCTCCGTGTTGTACTTCACGTTCCACTTCGCTATCCGCTTTGCTGGATCCATCATGGGACCCTGCCTTTCTGTGCGGCTCTGCCGCACGGTTTGAGCTCATTCGGACTGGGGAATCGGCACACTTGATCTCTGGGTCACTTGATCCCTGGACCACTGTCCTTTCCCCTCACTTATCTGTATGTCCGAAACCGGCGGATTTGCTCAAGAATCGTCATGTCGTCCATCGTTTGCTCGTCCCTCGTCGGGAGATGCAGGAAACGCCGGCTTGCGCCGGCGCTCTCATGTTGTTCGTAGTCTATTGCCTGTCAGCCGCTGCTTGCCTCTGACTTCCGGGAGCCTGCAATTCTGCTCTCTGGATTCTGGTTTCTGAATTCTGCACTATTCGGGCCGCCCTCCAGTCTCCTTCGCTGCCGAGTCGGTCCGTGAATCCGGCTCGACCGGCAGGGTCTCAGCCTGGGATGACGTCCAGTCATCGTCATACCGGGTCTCGTCTGTGTCGTACCTGACCATGCCGTAGTGAGGCACGCGTTCGACCGGCCGCACGCCCCGGCGCACCAGCCCCTTTCTCATTCGACGGTGGTTCCTCTCAATGAGGCGCCGCAGGCGAATGACCGGTATGCCGAGCTTCTTCGCGGCTTGTTTCTGCGTCAGACCTTCCAGAGCAGGCAGCGTGGTGCTGAGCCTGCCCTCATTGGCCAGCGTCTCGAGTTCCTTCGCGAGAAGGTGGTCCTGCCACTTGGCGAAGTACTCCTCCTCAGGGCCGGCCACAGGCCTGGCCGCGAGGGACAGTGCTTCCTCGTCCATGGCAATCGTCATCGGAAGGCGCTGCCATCGGCCGTCCGGGCCCTGGACCTTGCGCAGATTGTAGCGCTCGGTCAGGACTCGGAGACCGACGTTGCGTGACATCAGCTTCACCCATGCCAGGAAGGGTGCGCGGGCAGAGTCGTACCTATGCAGATTCTCGAAGATGCAGGTGTGGGTGCGGTTGGCGATCTCGTCCCAGAGTTCCTCGTCGTGGCCGCCGTACATGAATCGGATATGCGAACGTAGTGGTTTGTCTATTGCTTCATAGATTGTTCCATAGGCGTCCACGTCGCCATCCAGAACGTGCCGGATGGCAGCCGTGAGCGTGGGGCTGTTCCCCTTGTCGCCAGTCATTCTTTTCCTTCTCGCTGCTCCATGAGCGCAGCGACTGCTTTTTTGTCGGACCCCTCAGGGCCCGCTTGCCGATTTTCTTACTTCCAGATACATGTGTCCCTGGTCCCGAGATTGGACCACAGGGCCCACGGACAGCCAAACTCGAAGCTCGAAGCACGCACTGTCTGACAGGGGCCGCTGAGGCCAATTCCAATTGAAGTCCTAAGTCCGAATTGGACATTGGTCCCTCATTCGAGCTTGAATCGTCATTCGGGTTTGACCCCGGCGGACCCTGTCTGACAGTGCGTCATTAGGGCTTCACTGACCTCACCATTTATCACATTCGTAGGATAGTCAGAAGACGGGCAAAGTCAACGCCAAAAAGCCCCTGCTCGCAACTCGCTAAGTCTTTGCTAGATAGTTGTTTATGCTTCTACCTCTGCCTTTGCCTTCACCTGTCCTGTGGCAGGGTAAGTAAACATACGTTTACTAAGGGCTTAGCCGAAACTGCCGGTTTTTCTCGCCTGGGCAAGCTCCGAACAACAGCATGCAAACAGGGTGGCTGAGGCCAACGATGCTCTGACCTAAGACGAGGGATTGGTGACTGGGGACCGAGGGCGAGGCCGGCTACGGCGTCAGCAGGTCCGAGCGGTGCTCACGCAGCCAGTGGACCACCAGCTCGCGGATGCGGAGTGCCAGCTCGTGCATCTCCCTGGCCTCCTGCTCCGATACCGCGCCGGCGACCTCATAGTCGCTCACATGCCGCTTCTTCTTCATCCGCTGCAACAGGTCCACGTCACGGCCCGGCGCCTCGACCGTGTAACGCAGCGACTCGACGAGGCGATAGTGGTGTCCCTTCTCACTCGGTGACACGCGGAAGCCGGCTGCGGCCAGCGCTGCCTTTGCGGCCTGAAGGGCGGCATTGTATGCAATCGCCAGCTTCCAGTCATCGGACAGACCCGGGGTCTGCGCCGCTGCGATGTCCCGTTCGACCACGGACAACAGGTCGGCGATTTCCTCCGGACTGGAGGTGTGCCGCTGCAGCGAGCCGTTACTTACCCAAATGTCTAAGGTCGTGCTCATTGCCGAACAGGAAGAGCTTCTCACGCGCTGTCACGCTGCGGAGAAAATGGTGCCCTGCTGCCAGCTTCTGCCGGAACTCATCCGGCGTGTACACTGTCGGGTTCACCTCGCGGCTCAGCCTGCGCTGTGCCGGTGCCAGGGCTTGCGTGACTGCGGCAAACGACGCATCACCGATGACCAGCAGGTCCACGTCGCTCGCGCGGCGCTCCTCGCCTCGCGCCACCGAACCGTACACGAACGCAATGCTGATACTCGCGGCCAGCGGCGCGAGCGTCTCGCGCAGCACGTCGGCGACTCCGGCGGTCTTCACGAGCAGGCTCTTCAGCTCGGCGAATATCGGACTCGCCGGGTTGGCCTGGAAGTAGACCTGTCGCCCCTGCTGGGTTCGAGTGACGAGGTCAGCCTCGACCAACTGCGCGAGCTCGCGGTGCACGCCGCCCGGACTGAGACCGGTTTCGCGGACCACCTGGCGCAGGTGAAAGGCCTCGTCGGTATGGCCGAACAACAGGGCCAATACTCTCCGCCTGGCCACACCGAAGAGGATTTCACCCGGACCCGCCGGCTTTGTTCTCATAGCGCGAACAATTGTACGCAATATGTGAACGCCGTCAAATCGAAGCGACCTCCGGCCCGGCTCCGGCCTTGAGCCGCCGGCTGTTGGCCGTCGGCCGTGGCCTGACCTCGGCGTGTCAAACGGGCGGGCGGAATTGGGTGATGCGTTCCCTCACCGGTTCTTCGCCTTGCGTGTCACCTTCTCCTCGTGGCGTACAAACGCCGCGAATCCGCCGTCAACCGCTATCACCTTCTTCTCGAGCAGCACTTCCCACATACACAACAGCAGGAACATCCAGACGCCGAGGTAGTTCACGTCATGCGCGCACCCACAGTGCGGGCAGGTGATCCTGGGGTGTGACGGGTGCTCCCGCACTGCCGAAGCCTGCACCCGCACTGCGTCCAGGAATTCCTTCCTCGTCAGGTCGAAACTCTCGAGCAGGCCGAGGTGGCCGAACGGTTTCTCGCAGTCAGGGCACGCGATAGGCGTTTCCTCGTAGTCTGCCTCGGTCCAGTGCTTCGACTGCTGCCTCAGCAGTCTATCCAGCAGTGCCATGCTAACGTACCCCGCTCACCGCGGTTCCCTTCGCCGTGGCTGGTTTTGACCGGCGGGCGGGCCGGACGCATGAGGAGTCTTCACGCCCGGATTCTAGGTCTCGCGGGTCTGGATGTCAACCGAGCGGGACACGCGGCCAATCTCCAGTCTGCTGGCGACAATCGGCAACGCCCTGATGGGCGCCTCAAATGGGCGGGTTGAGCCATCGGATGGCACCTGCACGGGGCAACCGTCGCTGCTTGCGCTTGCGCTGCCACCGGGGCGAGGAACGATAGACGAACCAACGATGAACGAGGTATGCTTGAGCATGAACTGCGGCGGAGCCGCGTCCTTGACTCTCGGGCTTTTCGCGGCTATAACTCTCCGCATGTTTGGCCGGATATCGGACTAGGGTATGGCCAGCAAGCTTCCCAACATCATCGACAATCAGGGGTCAATCACCCTGTGCGACGCAATCAAACAGATAGCGCAAACGACAAAGAGCCTGGACGTCGCGACCGGTTTCTTTGAGCTAGGTTCATTACTCGCGCTCGATGGGGAGTGGCAGAAGGTTGGGAAGATACGAATACTGCTCGGCGACGCCATCGGCCGTCGGACCCGACTGGAACTGGTGGAGGCCTTCCGCGTACAGAACGACGACTCACTGGAACTCACCAAGTCACGCGACGACTCGCTGACTGGCATTGAGGCTGTCAAAGCCGCGCTGGGTTCCCATCAGATAGAGGCTCGCGTCTACAGCCGAGGTAAGTTCCACGCCAAGAGCTACGTGTTCACCACTGTGCCGCCCAACCCGGTAGACTTCGCAATCATTGGCAGTAGCAACTTCACGGCCGCAGGGCTTTCGACAAACATCGAGTTGAACCTGCTTACGACTGACCGCGCTCACGTAGACGACCTTGCTGAGTGGTTCGCCGCGATGTGGGAGAAGGCCGACACCGAACTGCTCAATGAAGACGCACTGCGAATAATAGAGCGCCACACCCGCGAGTTCTCGCCATTCGAGGTCTACGCCAAGGCGCTGTACGAATTCCTCTCCGGCCGCGAAGCACCAGTCACCGACTGGGAGCAGCGCGAGAGCCGCGTCTGGCCCAAGCTCTCCAAGTACCAGCAGGACGGCTATCGCACCGCAATCGAGATGGGGCAACAATGGGGTGGCGCGCTCGTCTGCGATGGCGTCGGCCTCGGCAAGACCTACATCGGCCTGATGCTCCTGGAGCGCTTCGTCCACGACCGCAAGCGGGTCCTGCTCATCGTGCCGAAGTCGGCCCAGGCGAGCGTCTGGGAGCGGCACTGGAAGCCGTCGAACAAGAATCCCGACCCGCTACTGAAGTACATCTATCGCACCGAGTACGGCCAGATGTTCTCAACCCGCCGCCACACTGACTTCGGCCGCGACAGCACGGTCCCTCCTGACAAGCTCGTCGAACTGAGCCGCGATACCGACGTCGTGATAATCGACGAGGCCCACCACTTCCGTACGCCGTCGTCCAATCGTAGCATACTGCTCACGCGCCTGCTGCGTGAGGGTAACCCGAAGAAGCAGATCTTCCAGCTCACCGCAACCCCCGTGAACAACCGCCTGCTCGACCTGTATCACCTCATCAACTACTTCGCGCCGGAGAAGGACCATTTCGCCCGAATCGGAATCCACGACTACCGCCGTGTGTTCTCGGGTCCCGACCGGCAGTTCGAGAATGCCATCCAGTTAGGTGACTGGTCCGACCTGCGCGCGGTCGAGAAGTTCCTCACCGAACAGCCGATATTCAAGTCGGTCCTCATCCAGCGCAGCCGCAAGTACGTGAAGGCATCAGAGGAAGGCCGGGCCAACGAACCAGCGTTCCCGGTGCGCCAGCGGCCACGCGTGGTGAAGTACTCGCTCAAGAAGGTCTACGCCTCCATCTACGACGAGGTCAAGCAGGCCTTTAACCGCGACACCCCTTTCCTTAACCTTGCGCTCTACTGCACCGAGGCCTATCGCAAGGGCGAGAAGGCCGAGAAGAAGCTGCTTGAGCAGAAGCAGGTCGTCGGCCTGATTCGGACCCTGCTGCTGAAACGACTGGAAAGCTCCTACAAGGCATTTGAAGCATCGGTCGAGGACTTGCTTGCCAACATGGCCGACTTCCTCAAAGCCTATTCGTCGGAAAAGTTCGACGGCTGGGTTACTGCCAATGACCGGTACTGGAAGCGCATCAAGGTCCACCAGCGCGAGCGACTGGAACTCGGCTACGACGAGGACGAGGAAGAAAACGACCTGCCCGAGTCGCGGCGGATAGACCCGGCCGAGCACCATATGGACCGGCTGCTGGCCGACCTTGTTGAAGACATGAACCTGCTGCTGGAGTTCCTGGCCAAGATAGCGAAGCGGTTCTATACCGCCGAAGACAAAGAGGACCCCACCAAGGATGACAAACTCCAGAAGCTCCTCGCCCTGCTCACCGGCGAGCCGGAAGAGGACGCGCCCGACATCCGTGGCCACAAGGTCGCCATCTTCACCGAGTTCCGTGCCACCGCACGATACTTGCGCCAGCAGTTGGCCGACGTCGCCGACCTGCCCAACGTCGAGGAAATCGACTCAACGCGCAAGCTGAACCGCGAGGAAGTCATACGTCGCTTCGCGCCCTACTACAACTGCGAGCCCGGCCAGGTGAAGGACTACCTGAAACAGCCAATCGACATTCTCGTCTCGACCGATGTGCTCTCGGAGGGCCTGAACCTTCAGGACGCCTCGCTGCTCATCAACTACGACATGCACTGGAACCCGGTGCGCCTGATTCAGCGCATCGGCCGCGTGGACCGCCGGCTCGACACCGAAATCGAGAAACGGCTCAAGCGGCCCAAGCTCCTTGACCGCAAGATATTCTTCTGGAACTTCCTGCCGCCCCAGGACCTTGATGACATTCTGGGACTCTTCAAACGGGTTACGGGCAAAGTTCTGCGCATCAACGCAGCCCTCGGTATCGAAGGTGCTCTGCTCACGCCTGACGACCCTGACATGACGCTGAAGGAATTCAACGAGGCCTACGAAGGCCACGAGAGCACGGAAGAGAAGCTGCGTCTTGCGCTGGAGGCAATCGAACACGAACATCCCGAGCTGTACGCAAATCTTCCGACCTTGCCCAAGCGTGTGTTCTCCGGCCGGGAGTGGAAGCGGGAGTTGAAGCTCAAGCCGGGAGTTTTCTGTGCGTACCGCATCTGGAACGACATCGCACAAGCGACATCAGAGGTGCGCTGGTATTACCGCGAACGTGATACCGGCGAGGTTCACGACGGCATAGAGCTGATCTGGCCTGCCATCCAGTGCCAACCGAGCGAGAAACGCAAGGCGCGACTCGGCGTTAAGAAGCTCGCTCCCGAGCGTGAGGCCATCGAGCAGGGCAAGGTACTCAAGCTGATGCGTGATCGTGGCCTGCCGCTGACCATCAAGCCTGAGCTCGTCTGCTGGCTGGAGGTTGCGTGAAACCTGACCGATCCGTCGGATTCGACCGATCCCGGCGCCTTCGCCCCAGCGGCGGCTACCGCGCGCTCCGGTCATTCCAGGTCGCCACCATCATTTACGATACCACCGTGGGATTCTGTGAGCGATTCGTGGACAAGCGGTCGCGAACGCACGACCAGATGGTACAGGCGGCACGCAGCGGCCGGCAGAACATCGCCGAGGGCAGTCGCGCCTCCGCTACGTCAAGCCAGACCGAGCTTCGGCTTGTCAATGTCGCCCGCGGCAGCCTCGACGAACTGCTGCTCGACTACGAGGACTTCCTGCGCCAGCGTGGCCTGCGCCAATGGGCCAAAGATGACCCAGAGGCCCGCAAGGTCCGGTCGCTGGGTGTTCAGCATCGGACCGATCCGTCCGATCGGTCGGCTCCGTCCGATTATTCCCGCTGGCTCGCCTCCGCCGACCCCGCCGTTGTCGCCAACGCCATCATCTGCCTGATTCACCAGGCCAACTACCTGCTCGACCGGCAGACCGCCGCCCTTGAGCGCGGCTTTGTGAAAGAGGGCGGCTACAGCGAGCAACTGGCCGCAGCCCGCATTGCCGAGCGCGCAAAACATCAGTCCGATCCGTCTGATCGGTCCGATTCCGGCCTTCCTCCCTGCCCGCTCTGCGGCAAGCCAATGACCTTGCGCACCGCCCGCAAAGGTCCGCACGCCGGCCAGCAATTCCTCGGCTGCACCGGCTACCCGCAATGCCGTGGCACGCGCTCATCAGACGGATCCGACCGATCCGTCGGATAATCCTGTGGCTTCCCCCGAGTCCCTCGCTTCCGCCCTCGCCAACGCCCGCGACTTCCGCTCGTTCGCTGCAGACCTGCTGGGCGACTGCCTGCGCTGGCCGCTCAGCGACAAGCCCATCAAGCCACAGGATGTCGGCTACGAGTGGAGCGCAAACGAGCTCGGTATGCCCGAGACCGGGCACAAGGCCAAAGCCTACGAAATCCTACTGCGCCCGCGCGCCGACCAGCCGTGGGGCATCTTCCTGCTGGAGTTCGACGAGCCCAAGGTCTTCGAGACGCGCGGATTCGGCACGCCTCTGCGCGCGATTCTGCGCCGGCTCGTGGCCGGAAAGCGCAAGGAAGCCAACCTGCCCTCGTGGGACCTCGGCAACATCCTTTTCATCTGCACGCACAACTACAAGCAGTACGTCTTCGCGATGTTCCGGGATACCTTCGGCACAGGTAAGGTCGCCGATGCCAAGCTGGCGACGTTCGGCTGGGTCCCGGGCCAGCCGTCGCGCACGGCCGTCACCGAGAACCTGCCCAACTTGGCCTGGCCAGAAGACGAAGCCGACAAGGACGAGTGGGTTAAGAAGTGGGCCGCGGCCTTTGACAAAGAACCGCTTACCCGCAAGTTCTTCAAGCAGTTCGACGCCGCGCTGGAGCTCATCAAGGCCGACCTTGAGAAACTCGGCAAGCTCGATTCGCCCGAAGCCTACTCCAAGGCGCAGCTCCTGCTTGAACGACTCATCTTCCTCTACTTTGTCCAGAACCGCGGCTGGCTGGACCAGCGCCGCGGCTTCCTGCTCGATGGCTTTGAGCCGCACCGGAACCGGCCGAAGGAATGCAGCTACTACGCGGACTTCCTCGACATGCTCTTCTGGTCTCTGAGCAGCGCGGGTAGCTCGGCGTTCGTGCGCTGGGACAACGTGCCGTTCCTCAACGGCGGCCTGTTCAACGACGACGAATTCGAGCCGTCCCCGCGCCGCAAGAGGGACAACCCGCCGCTGCCGGTGCGCAACGCGACCTTTGAGAAGGTCTTTGACGAACTGCTGGAAGCCTTCAACTTCACGGTGCGCGAAGACACGCCGCTAAACCAGGAAGTCGCGGTTGACCCGGAGATGCTCGGCAAGGTCTTCGAGTCCATCGTGCTGCACGCCGAATCCGCCGACCCTGACGCAACTGCGCCGGACAAACGCAAGGAGACCGGCTCGTTCTACACGCCGCGCATAGTAGTCCACTTCATCTGCCGTGAAGTCCTGTACCAGTGGCTGCTGCCACGGCTCACCGGTGACGACTGGCCCGGCCGCCTGCGGCGATTAGTCGGATTGGACGGATCCGACGGCTTGGACCGAGAAGAACTGGAGAAGCTCAAGTCTTGCCTCTCGCCCGAGGAAGGCACGCGCCTACTGGAACTGGTCAAAGCACTGCGCTGCTGCGACCCGGCGGTTGGCTCGGGCGCGTTCATGGTTGGCCTGCTGCACGAACTCACCAACCTCCGCCGCCTTGCCCAGACCGCGGCTAACGGCTACGTTGACCCGCTGCGCCAGCAGGGCAGCAGGTGGCTGCACGAGACCAAGGCCGACATCATCGAGAATGCCCTGTTCGGCGTGGACATCCAGCAGCAGGCAATCGAAATCTGCATGTTGCGACTGTGGCTGTCGCTGGTCGTGGACTACGACCTTGGCATTGACCCGATTGGCGCCAGTCCCACGCAGTTCAGGACTGCGCTCAAAGACATCTCGCAACTGCCTAACCTTGAGATGAACTTCAAGCGCGGCGACAGCCTGCACGACCACATCTGCGGCGTGCCTGTGGTCATTCTGCCTGGAAAGGAACACCGCTACCAGAAGCTCTTCGATGCCATCCACCGCCTGGGCGAGCGCCTGCACAAGGCGAAGTCGTGGAACGCGAAGCGCAACCTGCGCCTGGACATCCTGAAGAAGCGACTGGAAGTCAGCGAGTCAGTGATTGGCGTCGAGCTTCAGCTTCTGCGCCGCAAGGACTCAATAGCTGCAGGGCTGTTCGGCGAAGGCAAGTCTGATGCCGACCGTCGCCAGCGCATCGCCCACGAAACGCGCCAGCTCGATGACGCTCTCAAAGGCGTGAAGGCGGCGCAGAAGGAACGCGACCAACTGGAGGAGAAGCCGCTCGGACACGCATTCGTCCAACAGCTCCGCAAGCTCGAAGGCGCGAGTTTCGACGCGCCCTTCAACTTCGCCTGGCGAATAGACTTCCCCCAGGTCTTCTACCCGGAGCAGCTTGTCATTCTGAGCGAAGCGAAGAATCGTCGCTCCTCGCCCGCCCCAGTCGGCGGTTTCGACATCTTCGTCGGCAACCCGCCGTTCGTGACCGCCCGCAACCCCGACAAACGGGAGCTCTACCGCGAACGCTGGCAGCCGTACTGCTATGGCAAGTACCACTTGCTTGTCCCGTTCTTCCCTCTCTCATTCAGCCTGCTCCGGCCTACTGGCCAGCTTGGCTTCATCGTCTCCAATGCCTTCGCCAAGCGGGAGTTCGGCAAACCGCTGGTGGAACAGTTCTTCACTAAGGTGAATCTGCAGAAGGTCATAGACTGCTCCGGCCTGATGTTCCCCGGTCACGGGACGCCCACCTGTCTTGTCTTTGGCGCGAACCAGAAGTCTGACCCGAAGACGCCGGTCCGTGTCGCCGCCATCCTCCCCGGCGGCGGTGACCTGCAAACGCCCCCCGAGGAATCCGCTTTGTGGCATATCTTAGAGCAGCAACACGATAAACAGAGCTATGACGATGGTGCGGTGCAAGTGGCGACCGTGGAGGCAGGACGGTTTCTAGTCTGGCCGATGAACTTCACGACCGGTGCAGAACTGACCCGGGCGGCGGTCACCGGGCCTGAACTGCTGGGCTCGTTCATAGTGGACCACATGGGCTTCGACGTCATCTTTGGCGCTCGGGAGCTCTATGACAACCCGGCGTCGTTCTGGCGACGCGCAGGCGTGGAAGGACGGAACCTCTCGCTGTTTTCTGAGGGCGACATGGTTCGTAACTACGCTCAGGACTCAGACCATTGGTGCTTGTTCCCATACGACACGAAACTGAAACCATCGCTGTCCAAGACTGTCGCGGCTCTCCTTGCGCCATGGAGGAAACTGCTGTCCGAACGCCCCCAGCTAGGCGGCCTTTCGCAGGTGGACTTCGGGCTGGCTTGGTTCGAGTACTACCGCTTCACCCGCCGTGGCCAAGTTCCCACGCTCGTAGTCCCGGAGATCACCACACATATTCACGTCGCCGTGAGTCAACGCGCTCGGGTCTACACGCAGACAACCCCAGTCATCCCCGTGTCCTGCGGCGACGAGCGCAGCCTCCAACTTCACGCAGCCCTTCTCAACTCCTCCGCCGCGCTGTTCTGGCTCAAGCAGGTGTGCTTCAGCAAGCGGGAGTCCGAGCAGCCTGAGAAGGATACCTACTATGTCTTCGCGGGCGGCAAGGTCGAGCAGTTGCCAGTGCCGGGGAAAGTGGCGCAGGCGCTGAAGGGCGAGTGGAATCCGCTGGCGAAGCGACTGGCAGATCTGGCCGAGGAGTGCTGGGAGCGGGGGCAGAAGCTGCCATCGTTGGCGATGAAGAAGCTGTTCGAGAAGCCGGGCGAGGCGTACCATGAGTGGAACTCATCTCTGCCCGGATACGAGCAGCCGCATCCGGTCGTCGGCAAGCCGTTCAGCACGGCCGAGGAACTGAAGCAGGCCTATGACCGCGTCGTGGCCGAACGAGAGCGTCTGCGCTCCGAGATGATTGCCCTCCAGGAGGAAATGGACTGGCTGGTCTACGCCGCCTACGGCCTCCTGCCCGAAGACCACCCGGCCGCCCAGGTTCCGGCCACGCCCGAGCCGCTCGCCAAGGATGACCGCCCGTATCGTCTCTGGCAGGCCGCAAAGGGCGACTTCGCTTCCGCGATAAGTCTGGTTCCGTCCGCTTTGTCGGATCCGTCCAAGCGCCTCTGGCGCGAGCGCCTGACTGCCATCCGCGACAACGAGCACATCCGCCGCATTGAGCAGCCGGTCTACAAGCGCCGCTGGGACGAGCAGTGGAAGGTGAAGAACCGCTGGGAATGCGGCCCGGTCGCCTACGAACAGGAACTGGCCGACGCCTTTGACTGGTGGCTGCTGGAGAAAGCCGAGTGGTACCTTGAGAACAAGACCAAGGGCCACACTGAGTTCCTTTCGTCGTGGGCCGAATTCCTCAGGCGCGACAAGCGGATACAGGCTGCTCTTGAGGCCGTCGCGCCGACGTCAGCCAGCGGGGCCGGGTTTGAGGCACTGCTGAAGGCAGTCGTCGACGAGGAAACCGTACCCGCTGCCATCCCTTTTGCGGAGCCGTGGGACAAGCTGGAGAAGAAAGGCCTCGCCAAAGCCGCTCTGAACAAAGCCAAGCATGTCCGGGGCAAGCTCAACGTCCCCCGCGAGCGCTTCCACCTCGTCAGCAAAGGCGTCTACAAATGGGCCGGTCTGCTGTTCCAATGAAACGTTACCTGTGGACCGGAAGGAAAGATGTGACTATGCGGTTTACTCATCACGCAAGTGCTTCGGAATTAAGCGGTTCCGAGAACGCACGCCCCAGTATCGCTCGAAAAGCGACATGTACCGCGCCGCCGTGTCAGCTTGCAGGGCCTCCATGAGCGCTGTACCAGTGAGGACAGGCTCCACGACCGCCCTGTCGTCTGCTGAGCTAACCGCATAGTCACGAGGAAAGAGGGATGTCCATATGGGTGATCTGGGCGCTACACGGAGAGAACAGCGCGAGGAGTATCTACTCAAGCGCATACTCGGCCCACGCGTCAAGAATGAGGTTAAGAAGACGGTCAAGCTATGGAACGCAGTCACCCGTCAGGCGATGCGCACAGAGACTGGGTTATGGCTAGCCCGTAGCGACGACGCCCGGACTTCGGTTAAGGTGAAGGTCGTTGATGGATTGCCACCCGCAGTGAAGAAACTAATCGCCGGGATCGACGACCCGGTACTATGGGACTTCATCTTGCATCGAGGCTTGCTCCGCTACACCGGACAGGGACTGACCCTCATAGCGAAGCACTGGAAGTCGGTCCCACAGCTTCTGGCTCCGAAGTCACCGTCAGCCACCAAGGATGA
Source organism: Caldifarciminota bacterium UBA2258 (assembly GCA_002347155.1). Lineage (GTDB taxonomy): Bacteria > Hydrothermota > Tepidihabitantia > Tepidihabitantales > Tepidihabitantaceae > UBA2258. The sequence goes on along the minus strand of DDXO01000113.1, from coordinate 1,849 downwards.
GCTGGATCGCGTCACGCAGCTCGTGTATGCGCTCTACTCGCTTGTCCGCGGTCACGATATCGGCAAACGTATCATGGCTCTTCCGGTTGACCCACTCGGCCTATACTACATTGACGAGCACCGCATTGAGATATATTGGATGAGCATCGGGCTGCTCGCGCGCAACGAGGGCTTTGACATCGAAGACCTCACTGCGGTCGTGCTTGCGCACGAACTGGCTCACGCGTTTTCGCACGTTGGTTTCGACATCGACGAGAACCAATGGTCCTCAAAAACCTTTGCACGTACGAGGCCCGAGATCATCGAAGGACTGGCGCAGTTCTATACTGGAGCTGTCTGCGAACGGATGGCGGAACGTCGACCATCTCCAGTCGGTGCGTTCAAGCACCTCCTGGATAACCAAGAGGGTCCGTACCTCGCCCATAAGGACTGGACCGCTCCCAACGAGAGTGCTGGCGAAATAGTGCGAAAGGCTATGGTTGAGTACCGCATGCGACCCGAGGGCGGCTACGAACGCTTCCGCGACCTTCTAATGCGCGCCCGCCGGGATCTTGGCAGCACGACGAAGCGTCGGAAGCGGGACGACCTGCCGGCGGATCCGGATGTGGGCTCGTCCGACGACGGCCAAACCAGCTTCTGGGACAAGACCTGACGGATTACGAGCATGCGATTGTCGAAGGCCGGGCGAAGTGACGATTCGTCTGATGTCCGGAAATGACAGGGCGAAAAGAGGGCGAAAAGAGGGACACTTCCCCTATTTCCGGCCGATGTCAAGACACGGCATCACAGAATCGTCGTCCACGCGACGCAGCAGTCAATTCCTGACGCGCGAGGGGCCGTTGGCCGCAGGCCATTTCAGATTGCAGATTGGCAAGACAGGGGTCCAGGAGTCGAGGATTCCGGGGGGGGGTGGTGGCGGACTTCGGATAGGTCGGGACCCGGAAATCAGACGTACGGCGTCGGGCTCGGCCAAGCGGGCACGCGGCCCCGGACCGGGAGTTTGCAGTTCCCGGTAGCAGACCCTGAAGGTCTACGCCGGAGCCTGCCGCTTGCGGCTTGAGGTGTACTGGGCGGCTTGCTTCCCGGGCGTACTTGGTCTAGAATCGCAGGGTATGAGAATGCGTGCTTCCGGCCGGGGCGACCGAGCGCAGTACAACTTCGAGTGGGACGCGGAGAAGGCACGCATCAACCGAGCGAAGCACGACCTCAGCTTCGAAGAGGCGGCCACCGTATTCTGCGACCCGCGGATGTTGACCATCTACGATGATGAGCACAGCGAACATGAGGAGAGATGGATAACTGTCGGCTCGTCCGCCACCGGTCGTGTATTGGTCGTCTGTCACACCTTCCGGGAGGAGCCAAAGGAGTCCGCTGTCATTCGAATCTACTCGGCCAGGAGGGTGACCAGACACGAAAGACGGCAGTATGAGGAGTAGCACTATGAAAAGAGAATACGATTTCTCGAAAGGCGTGCGCGCCAAGTTCTTCCGGCACCGAGCGAAACTGAATCTTCCGGTCTACCTGGATGAGGAAGTGTTTCTGTTCGTGCAGGACATTGCCAGCAAGCGGAAGGCCGATGCCTCGACCGTGGTGAACCAGTTGCTTCGCAGCAACATGGAACTAGCCAAAACCATCAAGTAGAAGCCGGGCCCCGCCCCGCCATCATCCCGCGCAACGGCGTCCGCGTGAGACCGGCGACCCGCGCAACCTGACCGCCTTCCGTCAGCGCCCATCCGCTGCCTCCGCTGACGAAGGCGGCAACCGTTCACATGTTCTATTGACCTCCGCATACTAATGAGAGCAGGAAATGTTTGTCATTCTGAGGCGTTCGACGCCGAAGAATCTTCGA
>DDXO01000009.1 GCA_002347155.1 Caldifarciminota bacterium UBA2258 | reverse complement strand
CCGCACCGACGTCTTCAACGTCGCGGCACCGATAGGGCCGTAGCCGCGGCCCACTTCAGGGTCCGCAAGTCCGAATTCTGAGTGACGAGTGACGAATGACGGACATGCAAACCCTCGAAGCGGAACGTGGCTCGGTCTGCAGGCGGGCGGGAATACGCTGCCGATTCCCGCCCGCGCGGTTTGTCTTGGAGTGCGCCGCAATCGAAGGGATAATGATGCGTGGCAACTGGTGATGTCCTCTTGCGAAAGGTGCGACTGGTATGCTCGGCGCGCGGGGTGAGCGTTATCGCCGTGAGCGGCTACCGGAGCTTTGCGCTGCAGGTGCAGAAGACCCGCAAGCGGGTGAGCGGACATGACCTCGAACTCGTGGCCGGCGCACTGGTGGCACGCTACGTGAAGCTCGGACTGGACCGGAAGGTGCTGCAGGCAATCGCCCGCGATGTGTTCAATGTCAACGTGCCGGACCGCGAGTGAGGGTCGCTCTTCGCGTGGAAGCCGATAGGGGAGAAGCGGTACGGGATTTACGGGTGACGAATGGCGAATAACGATTGCGGGCAGCGAAGACCGGAGCCGGAGGACTCACCACGAAGACACAAAGGCACGAAGGTAATGGGAAGCGGTGTCTTGATAGCCAGGAGTCGGGTCCGGGGGGCTTCCGGCGGCTTGACTTGGGGCAGGTGACCGTTATAATCGGGTGTTGACAGACACGCCTGCACAGGAAAGTGAGTTGTCGGATCCGGAGCGGGCAAGCTCGGACGCGATCCTGCTGGCCGCGGTCGGGTACGTACCGCTGCTCTTCTTTCTGCCGTTGTTTGTGGGCACGAAGGAGCCGTTCGCCAGGTTCCACGGCCGCCAGAGTCTGGTGATGTTCGGAACGGTGCTGACCTTCAACATCATAGTGGCTGTCACTGACTTGGTCCTCGGCCGGATGCTGGGCAGCATGTTCATTCTGGGCCTGTTCTTCAAGGTCGTGGCGTGGCTGATTCACTACCCGGCCGGGTTCGCCGTGGCCCTGGCGTACGCGGTGCTGGTCGTCATCGGAATTGCCAAGGCCGCGACCGGCGAGTACTGGCGGATTCCGGTCCTGGGCGTGTACGCGGAGCGGCTCAGGATATAGTTGCGAGAGTGAGAAGAACCAGAGGAGGTATATATGGATGAGACCCCGAAGACCGAACAGCCCGTGACGCCGCCCACCGGCGGCGACGACGTCGAGAAGGCGAAATCAACGGCATGGCTTTCCTACCTGGGAATCCTGTGGCTGGTTCCGCTGCTCACGCTCAAGGACAACGCATTCGCCAAGTTCCACGTGAAGCAGGGGATAATGCTCACAATCGTCTGGGTAGCCAGCTCGATACTGGCGGTGATTCCGATTATCGGATGGCTCGCCGCTATCGTGCTCTGGATTTACGCGGTTGTGATGACGATTCTCGGAATCATCAACGCCCTGAACGGGAACTACTGGAAGATGCCGATAACCGGGAAGTGGGCAGCAGACTGGTTTAAGTTCTAACTCCTGTTTCGGTATAGAAGAGACGCCGCCTTCGGGCGGCGTTTTCCTTAGGCCGGGCTCTCCACATTCTATTCACCCCTTCTTCTGATAATAGAGATTATGTAAAGTAGAAGTGGAGAACTCCCGAGGGGCGCGTACGAGGCTGGGATGGGCTATTGTCCGGTTGCGGTGTTGTAGATTGCCGCGAGTGTCTCCCCCGCGCGCGACCAGAGGTAGTTCTCCCGGATATGGTCGCGCAGACGGGAGTCTTTCTTGCGTGCGAGAGTCTCTTTGATGGCATTGCGGACGGAATCTCCGGACGCTGGCTCCAGGTACGTCGCCAGGTCTCTGAAGTACTCCTGAGTCCCGCCGTACCGCGTGATGCAGACCTTGGCGCCGGCGAGCCCGGCTTCGAGCGCGGCCAGACCCGGAGTTTCGTAAAGCGACGGCAGGACAAAGGTATCGCAGGCCGCGTAGGCAGACTCAAGGAGCGGCGACTCCGGCGCCAGTCCCGGGATGACCTTGATGTTCGGAGTCTCGGCCACGAGTTTCATGCACTGTCTGGCATACCCGGTCTCGGACACCGGCCCGATGAGTACGGCCGGGACCCCGAGTTCTTTGACGGCCTTGAGCATGGGGAAGACGTTCTTGCGCGCCGGGCCGATGTGGCCGACATAGAGGACGAAGTCCTTGACTCCGTACTCCTTCACGAACAGGTCGGGGTTGGCTTTCGCAAACCTCTCCTCCACGCCGTTCGGCAGCTCGTGCATCTTCTCGCGCGGCACCCCGAACGCGTGGGCCAGCATCTCCATCTCGTCTTTGGTGTCGGGCAGGACCAGTTCTGCCATTTCGCAGAGCTCCTTGCAGAACATGTGTTCGGTCCAGAACCCGCCCCGCTGCCTGACCTTGGCCGCTATCCCGACTGCCGCCGCGACGCGGGCCGGGTTGTGACGGGAGTAGAAAACCGGGGTGACGATAAGGCGCATGCCGAGGCCGTGGATTGAGCGACCAAGGTGGTACGTTCCGACGTGGGAGCCGAACAGGTGAAAGAAAGCGTACTCCTTCAGGTCGTAGCGCTTCCAGGAGTCGAAGAACTCGACCTCGTGACCGAGCCTTGCGAGCTCGCGCGAGAGCGACCGCATCTGCACTTCTACCCCGCCGCCGAGCACGGTGATGGCGGAGAAAGAACCAAAAAGAACCCTCATGGTGCAGACCCCAAGTGGCAAGTTCCAAGTCTCCGATTCCGAAGGTCGGATCCCGACTTAGACATTATTCACTTCCTTGGTCATTGGTACTTGGGACTTGGTCATTCTCGGTCCGAACTATAGCCTAGCCGCGATGTCCCTGCAAGTTCTTCCGAACCCGGCGGTTGAGGCTTCGCGCTCGCAGCAGGATGCCGGGCCTGCGGGCGAGAAGTGCTTGCGGGTCGAACGGAATGGGCTCAGGCAACGGCTGCCACCCAAGTACGGAAAGCCGGTACTTGCCCGGTTTGGCCGGCAGTGTGGCATATTCTTCCCCCTGCTCGACTACGACCGACAGGTTGCTATCTTCCGACGCTGCACTAACTTGCAGAGTCTTACCGGAAACGGTGGCGCTCCAGTTGTACTCTTCGCGCCGCTGCCACCACCGGGCAAAGTCGGTCATTGTGACCACCGAGCCGCAGCGTTCCCGGCCGTACGCAAGTACGTCGGCCAGCAGACCTCCGAACTGGGCGATACGTTCAGGATGATCATAGACGATGCAGGGCTCCTGCCTTGCAACCTGCAGGTCAATCACGTTCCTGAAGTAGGCCGCCATCTGCTTTTCGCTCGCCCGGGCCGCAACCAGCCTGCCGATGCAGATGGGATGGACCGGCACCTGCAGGACTCGGCTCAGACGATAAGAGAGGAGAGAGGAAGAAGGAAGGAGGCCGGACTCCTGTTTCACCTTTCTCCATTCACTATTCTCTCTTTCCCTGACAACCGGCCGGAACGGCAGGTCGTCGTAGGCAAGGCAGAACTCGGACGAGTACTCGACCCCGAGCTCTTCGAGCACGCGGTTCAGGTTCGGGTTCCATTCGCCGAACGGCGCCACGACACCGCAGGGGTTGATGCCGGCCTCGGCCATCGCCTCTTTCCCGGCTCGGAAGTTGTCGAGGTTGCGTTTGTAGTCAGGGTAGACAGTGTGGCGCAGGCAGTGGAGCTGGATGTCGTGCCCCTGCCGCGCGAGGTCGGCGAACAGGTCGAGATGGGCTTTGTGCGCGCCCACGTTCACGAACCAACTGAACTTCATGCCGACCCGCTCGCCGAGCCGGGCCACGGCCTCGAGGTCTTTCCTCGGGCCGAAGTCGGTGTCGACCCGGAACGCTAATGCGCTTCGAGCCCGGCCCGGAACCGGAGAGAGACGGACATAGGGAAGGCCCTGGCGGCTGAGCAGGAGTCTCAAGGCATTGCCGACGAGCCGGCGCACCTCTCCCCTGCCTACGCGCGCCACGGTGTCGTAGGGCAGCCGGGGCGTGTCGGCGTAGAACTGCCTGGGGCTGGATGCGACCGTGCTCAGCACGCGGCCGACTTCGAACGGAAGAACAGCGCAGAAACCACTGCCGGCAGGAGCGGCAATGATTGCCTTGGTGCCCGAGTCGGTGACACCGGTGTTGGCGCCCGCGAGGATGGTGCCGCGCGTCTCAGTGTCGACGACACCGACGTTGCGGAAGAGCGGCGAGTCGCCTTCGGGTGCCAGCCAGCGCACGCGTCGCTGTCTTGAGTCAAGTTCGAGCCAGACCGCGGCCGCATTGATGCCTGCGGCCAGCAGCCCGCCTCCTGACTGGGTGTGCTGCCAGACCTGCTGGGCATGCAATCCACCCGGCTTCCGATTGAGTATCACGACCGGCCGGCCGGTCGGCCGCGTGCCGAGCCTGAAGCTCGCACCCTCCTGTTGCAGCAGTTCAGACCAGTACAGGTCGTCGTCCCAGAGGGTAATCACTCGGTCCTCGCGAATCCGATATCCTCGGCGGTGATGCCCCTGAGCAGCAGGATAAGCACGGAATAGGTCAATGCTCCGAACCCGATGCACCCGACCAGATTCATGCCCCGCAGCAGAAAGACCACGACTGCCATGGCTGCGACCGCTGCAATCGGCGCGACGACCCTCAGGTCGATCTTCGGTCTAACCATGCCGAGCAGGTCTCTGCTCATCAGTACAAGCAGTATCACTTCCCCGGCAACGAGTGCAGCCGCGGCGCCGGGCGGGCCGAGCAGCGGGACCGTCACGAGGTTAAGCACCACCGCAGTTCCCACGCCGATAGCGGTGTTCCTGAGGAACCGGCGTTCCTTGCCGGCCGCAAGCAGCGTGTACCCGCACAGGCTGTTGAACATGCTGAGCGGCAGCAGCCAGACCATGATAAGGAGAACCGGGAACGCAACCGCGTACGCGGAACTGAAGACCGCTTCCAGGACAGGACGGGCGAGAATACTCGCGCCCACGCAGAACGGGATGCTGAGCGCAAGGACTATCCGTGCGGCCGTACCGACAAGCTCGGGCAGGCGCTCGGGCCGGTCCTTCATGAAGCGTGAGACTACGGGGAAGAACACGGTGTAGAATACGCGGTCCAGGGTCATCAGGAAGAAGACCAGGCGAAAGGCACTGTTGTAGATGCCGGTCTGCTGGAAAGTGGCGATAAGCCCCAGCAGAACCAGGCCGAGGTTGACGTGGAGCTGAGTGAGGAGCGAAGCGGCACCGATGGGCCAGGCTGACTTGATGAGCTCGCGCCAGCGGAGACGGCCGAATCGCAGCCTGGGCAGACCGAATCGCGGCACGTAGACCGCGAACAGCACGAGGACGCCGAGCAGAGTGGCGATGGTGAACGCGACCGGCACGAAGGGAGTCGCCCCGGAGTTTCTCACCAGCACGAGCACAAGCGCAAAGTAGGCGCAGTTGGTGACCACGCGCGCGACCGATACGAAGCCCATCCTCTCGGAACCGACAAAGACCCACTCTATGAGAAAGCTCTGGGCAATCACGGCCAGCGAATAGAGCCCCAGCAGCCATTTCACGCTCGCCGGTTTGGGCAGAACCACGGCGATGAGTACCATCACCGCGGCGGCGACAAGGCCGAGCAGCAGGCGCAGGGGCAGGATACTCCCGACCAGGTCTCCGGCCTGCGAGCGGTCCCGGGCCACCGAACGCGTGGCCACGGTTACCAGGCCGAGGTCGGTGGAGACCACGCCGTAAGCCATTACGGCTGCCGCGAAGCCTACCTGCCCGAACCCGTCCACCCCGAGCCTGCGCGCCAGCACCGCAGTGGTGAGGAATCCGAAGATACGCGACGTCGCCTCACCGGCTAGAAGGTAGCTCGCATTCCTGACCGGACCCCTCATCGGCTGACCTTGTCGTGGACCTCGAGCAAGACCCGCTCTGCCGTTTCCCAGTTGTAGCCAGCGAGCACCGCCCTTCTCCCCGCCTCTCCCCTCGCCCGACACTCTTCCGGATGCGTGAGCGCGTGTTCCAGCGCGCCGGCAACCGCTGCCGGGTCGGTCGGGTCGACCAGCCAGCCGCAGCCGGTTTGCTCCACGACCCGCCCCATGTCCGGGAACCGGCTGGCAATGACCCCCAGCCCGGTCGCCATGAAGTCAAACAGCTTGTTTGGCAGGTTGGTGTAGTCATTCCACCAGTCAGGCTGGAACAGCAGGACCCCGACCGAACACGACCGAAGCTCGGTGAACATGTCGCTGTACGCCGTGACCCAGCCGGGAAAGTCCACGCGCGACTCGAGCCCATGCCGCTTCAGGAACTCGCGCGCCCAATTCTCAAGCCCCTCGTCCGGCGCGAACCGGCCAAACACCCGCAAACGGACATCGGGCAGTTTCGATGCGATGAGCGCAAACGCCTTGAGCAGGACGTCGAACCCGCGGTGCCGGCAGATGAGGCCGGTGGATACAATCCAGGACCTCCGTTCGCCTCCGGTCTGTAGCGCGACCGCCTTCGGCGGCAGATTGCCGACAATCGATACCCTGCGGCCGTGGCGCGCGAACCGCCGGGCCCGGGTTGGGCTGGTGTCGATAATCCAGTCGGCCCGACGGACCGCGAGGTACTCCATGATCCGCACTGCCGCGTAGGTGACCCAGCGTGCCAGCATCGGTCTGTCCTGCCGCTGCAGTTGCACTTCGGGATAGCTCTCGGTCGCCTCATACACCACCCGGACGCCGGGCCTCCACCGCTTGATTAGCAGCCCGACTGCGAGCGCCCATGGATCGAAGCATTGGTACGTATCAGCCCGCCGGCTGCGTGCGGCCGCGTAGACACCGCGCAGCGTGTCCGTCTTGCGGACGCCCTTGCCCCCGGGTACGGCGATGATGTTGACACCGGGCACCTGGTCCTGCGCCGGAGTCCGCTTGAGCCCGACGAGCGTGACCTCGTAGCCGGCGCGCGCGAGCGAGGCCGCCTCGCGGTGCAGGAACCGGGCGTCGTCAACCAGTTGGGCCGAAGTCAGGAGGCAGATCGAGCGCTTCTGCGTCACCCTGGCATCCGGTCCGGAAGTCAAGCCTCCGGCGGGTGCCCGACTTCGGATGCCCGCTCCGAAGGCACGGGCGGCTCGCCCGGCTCAGCCGGTTTCACCGGCGGCTTGAGCTGGCCCAGCGCACGCAGGCATTCCCGGGCCGTGTGGGTATGGATGTCTGCTGTATCCTTGGCGTCGAGTGCGTAGCCGCCGGCAGTGACCGGCACTACCGGGACTCCGCGCTTGTAGCAGCCGTCGATTACGATGCGGTCGCGGAAGGCAAGGCCGCGCTTGGTGAGCCGCAGCGCTCCGAGCTGATCGAACTTGAATGGATCGGCGCCCGCGACGTAAACCACAAGCTCAGGCTTGTGCTGGGCGAGAATCCTGCCGACGACGCCCTGCAACTGCTCGATGTAGACGTCATCGCCGGCCTCCTCGTCCAGACCGATGTCGAGGTCGGACCGTTCTTTGACCGGATAGAGACGCTCCTGGTGAATGGAGAATGTGAACACCCGGGGGTCGCCCTGGAAGATGCGCGCGGTGCCGTTGCCCTGGTGCAGGTCGCAGTCGATGACCGCGGCCCGCTCGATCCGCTTCTCCTGCTGCATCTTCCGGATGCCGACGGCGATGTCGTTGATGTAGCAGAACCCCTCACCGTGGTCGGCAAAGGCATGGTGAAACCCGCCGCCGATGTGCATTGCGATCTTGTCATCGAGCGCCATCCGGCACGCCTCGACTGTGCCGGAGGCGAAAAGCATGAAGCCCTGCACTACTTCGGAGTTCAGGGGCAGCTCGGAGTGAACGGTCCGCGGGCTCCAGCGGAGGTTGAGCAGATCTTCGATGTACTCCTTGGTGTGCACGAGCTGGATGTCATCGAGGTTCGGCTCGGGCGGCTCGATGAAGTCGAACGGGACCGCCTGATTGGCGGCGATGAGGTTGTCCCGCACCATGGCGTACTTCTCGGTCTGAAAGACGTGCGCGCCGATGTCCAGCTTGTACCGGTCAGAGTAGACAAATCGCATCAAGGGTCCTTTCGGTTCACGGTCGCACCCTGAAAACAGGGCGGAGAATTATAGGTTGCCGGTTCCGGCTGTCAAACCACATGGCGACGCCGCCGTTTCTCGATCAGGGACGCAAAGGCCTCCAGCCGGGTCACGACACCGGTCTCGCTTGAGTGTTCGTCCAGCGACAACGGCAGATAGGAGATGTTGTTGTCACGCGCCGCTTTGGCCATGGTCGGCTGCACCACCGTGCCGGGCATGCAGCCGAAGGGGTGCACGTGAATGACGCCATCGAATCTCCGCTGAGCAGCAAGCAGCAGGTGGCCCACGGAGTTCTGGTCCTCGCCGCCCACGCAATAGCGCCAATACGGAGCACTGAGCCGTCGCATTCGTCCGACCTCGCCCTTGTTCAACCTGAAGCCGTGGAAACCAATCCAGCGGTGCGAAGTCAGGGAGGGTTCGACCAGCACCCCCATCTCCCCCATGCGGGCGATGATGTCGAAGTTGATGAACGGCTCGATGACGCAGAAGCTCTCCCCCACGAGCTTCACGCGCAGGACCCGGGTCCTGCCGTTACGCGGCAGCGCGTCGAACCTCGCGCGCGCCGTGTCGCGGATTCGCGTGAGGGCCGCCGGCTTTGACGTCGTCCGGACTTCCTGGATAAGCGTGTCGACCAGCCGGCAGCAGCCTCTCGCGTCGCGGGCGTTCGGCAGCGCTTCGCGGAAGCGCGACTCGATTTCCTCGACGGCGGTGGACTTGAGCCAGCCGATCCGGAACGCGCGCACGCTGTTGAGGACAGCGGACGACATCCGGCCACGGTTCAGCCGGAGAACCTCACGGACGATTCCGGGAATGCGGTCGTGGCGCAGTTCCAGCAGCCGGAACTGAAATCCCTCGTCGCGCAGGATCTGGGCCTGCAGGCGCCCGTAGTAGCCGAACCGGCAGGACCAGGAACCCGAGACATAGGCCAGTACGTCGGCCCCCGCCTCCAGACATCGGAACATATTGCCCAGAGTCAGCTTGAACGGAACACACATCATCTCCGGTGCCAGCCGCGCGCCCAGTTCGGTGATCTCGCGTGTCGGTTTGGGCGGCAGAACTACCTCGGCTCCGAGTACGCGCAGCAGGCCTTCCAGTGCGATCGGGGCCGAGCCCATGTGGGGAAAGGCTACCCTCACCGTTTCCTCAGTCGCAGCAGGTCAACGAATGACTCAATCCGGGTATGGAGCCCCGCCTCTCCTGTGTGTTCGTCGAGCAGCACCTGGATGGTCGGGATGTGGTGCGTGTGGACTGCAGAACGGTGGATGAGCTCGTTTGTGACCGCACCCGTACCACAGGCAAAGCTCGCGACCAACAGGAGGCCGTCTATCTTGCCTGTCTCGAGCAGCCGGCGCGCCGCGGCCAGCAGTTCCAGTTCGTAGTACCAGTTGAGCGCGGTCTCCAGCCGCGCCTCGCGCTCAACCTCGGCGGCGGTCGGGAAGAACAGCACCGGCCGGGCACCTGACTGCCGGACCTTGTCCAGGACGCCCAGGCTCAGCCCGGAGTCGAACAGCAGGTAGGGATGCCCGACGACCCCTACCCTTAACCCGGCGTCCGGCAGCGTCGGGTCGGCAGCAGTGTAACCGAACATGTGCAGTGGTGAGCCCTCCCGACGGGTTCTCAGTGCCGATCTCCCGGCGGCAGCGCTGGCTCTCTTGTAGGCACGGCGGGCGCCCGCCGTGCTGCCCATGTTCTTGACCGCGTTCCGATACGACTCTTCATCGGTCTTGAGTTGCCCGTCGAGGATTGGTTCGACAATCACAGGCAAAGCGTCAAACACCGCCCGGGTCAGGTCAGGCAGTGCGATGGCCTTGGGGCAGCCGAAGAACCAGTCACGCGCGATCCTGGTGCAGACCACCCTGGGCAGTAACAGGGCGTCGACCCGGTCCTTGATTTCCGCAACGTGCCCGAGGAAGGCCTTAACCGGAAGACACAGCTCGGAGGGGGCCAGGCGTACACCCTGCTCGACCGTGTTGCGGCCGGTTGGTGATGACAGCACCACGTCCCAGCCGAGTTCGGCAAAGAAGGTGTGCCAGAGGGCATAATGGTGGTATGCATGCAGGGCACGGCAGATACCGATTCGTCGGGGCAACAGGAGATGATAGGAAACAAGTCAGGGGAAGCAACCCCGGGAATTGGATTCAGCGTTGACACTGACGGCTCTGTGCATACACTGAACCATGCGAGTCGCAGCACTTCTCCTGAGCGCCCTCCTGCTTGCCGGATGCGGTCGCTGCTTCAACCGGGGAGCAATCGGTGCGTCGCAGTCGATAGCGCGATTCACTGCCGCCGATGCTCCGCCGGTCGACAGCGGTCGTTATCCCGGGCCTCTCCGCATGCTCTCCCCTGACCACCCGCTGGCAGTCAGAGCCGCGCCCCTGAAGGCCGACGCGGAATGCCACGAGCAGATTCTGCGCCAGCTCGTGCGGGAGCATATCTCAGCCAAAATGCCCCTTGAGTTCCACTTCATGTACGTCGCGCAGGACTCCGTGAACCGCCGTCTTGTCCTGCGCTACTTCGCCCGGGCCTGGGACCAGACCGAGTTCGCCGGCTGGCAGGTCCAGCTCGTCTACGCGCTCCCGGGGCTCCTGCCCGAGCGCGCCTTCGTCCAGACACTGCCGCTCGAATAGCCGTCCTCTTCGCGACGCCAGGGTCAGTCTGTCGCTTGACTTGCCGGGCCGTGTCGGTTACGATTGCCCGGTCCGGGGCGTGGCGCAGTTGGCTAGCGCACCAGCTTGGGGTGCTGGGGGTCGCCCGTTCAAATCGGGTCGCCCCGACTGATAATGAGGCCCTGCCGCTCCCGGCAGGGCTCTTGTTTCCGGTTCGGCGACCGGCGCCCGTCGTCGCCCGGCCGCGAACCGCAACCTCGCTCAAGTTGACACATCACCCGGCCAGCGTAACATCATATGGAGGCGTTGGACCGGGCCGTGCGCGAAGCTCTCGTGACGCGACTGGCATCGAACGCGGGCACGGCCGGAGGATTCAATTCGATGTCGAGACTAAGGAGGACTTATGTCCAGATGGTTGCGATTGGCGGCTGCGGCCGTAACACTGGTTCTGCTGATTGGAACCGGATGCAAGAAGAACTCCGCCCCGGAAATGCCGAGTATCCAGGGCACGACCAGCGCGCGGCCCGGGGATACGCTGACCTTCCGTTTCAGCACCACTGACCCCGACGGCGACAGCGTGTCGTTCATGGTCTCGTGGGTTCAAGGCGAGTCGACACCGTGGTCCCCACTGGTCGCGAGCGGCGCCGAATACACCCTGACACACGTCTACCCGGATTCCGGAACGTACTACATCAAAGCCAAGGCCAGGGACACCAGAGACCTCGAGACCGAGTGGACTGATTCCCTCCGGGTGAGAATCGGGTCCTTCCCGCCCGATGCGCCCGTCAAACCCATGGGCCCGGCTTCGTGCCTGGTCGGAATCGCGTACACCTGGAGAACGAGAGTGTCGCACCCGTTGCGCGACAGCGTGTCCATCCAGTTCTACTGGGGCTTCGGTCCCGGCGATACGTCCGGCTGGGGGCCGATGGTCACGAGCAACGCGCTGTACGAGGCCATGCATACATACAGCCTGCCGGGGACGTACAAAATCGCGGCCCGGGCCCGCGACGCCGCCGGATTCGAGTCGCCCTGGTCGGAATCACTTGTCGTGACCGTAGACACTTCGCAGGGGACTCCGCGCGGCGCGCCGCGCGACCTCAGGCTGGTTGCCGACGCACCCAGCGACAGCACCGTCAAACTGACGTGGTCGATAGACTCGACCCCGACTCGGTACGTGGTCCTCTTCAGACATGTAGGCACGACCGGCTATGATTCGGTCGGCTACGATACGTCGTCGCTGAGCTATGTCCACAACCCTGGGTACAGAACCGGGTGGTACAAAGTCGCGGCCGTGTACGACACCGAGCGGGTGACGTCGACTGAGACGCGGACCACCATCCCGACTCCGAACTCGCTGCGATTGGTCCCGGAACTGAATGGCACCGGAGAAGCAGGCTACTGGTGGAACCGGACCACGGGTGAGGCATTCCTCTACGGTATGGATACGCTCGCGAACGTCGACTCGGTTGACTTCTACGTAACCGACTTCGCGCCGGGCTTTGCCGGACCTGACTACTTTGCAGCCAGCCCGGATACTGCGTCGCAGGACCCGGGCGGCGGCGTTCCTCCAGGGTACTGGCACGCGACGCAGTTCAGCCGTCTCGACAGCACCGCGACCGAAGACAGCATCCTCCCTCGCTACCACGCGTCGCGCTACCGGAAGTCAAGCCTCCTTGACTCCCTGCCCAGGTTAGTCGCCTGCTACACCTGGGACCAGCGCTACGCACTGCTGAGAGTGGCCGACGTCGACCTTGTGAACGGTGAAGCCCGAATCGAGACCTGGTTCCAGCTCATACCGAACCTGCGGTTGATCGAGCACTAGCACTTCGCCACGGCCGACAAGAGAGCCGGCAGGGACAATCGTGCCCCTGCCGGCTGGTTTTACTGGCCGCCGTATGGCGGCTATGGCTGAACCGTGGTGTAGAAGGCCTGGCTGCCTCTGAAGACCCGCAGCAGCAGCGGTCGCTGCGTGCCCCTCATGATTCGCTGGATGCGCTCGAAATCCGCCGCACCGCGCACCGGCGCCAGGTTGATTTCAGCGATGATGTCACCGGGTCTGAGACCGGCGTCGGCGCCGGTTCCGCCCTCGACTTCGACCACGACTACTCCATACTCAGATACGCCAGGCCTCACTTCCGTCGCACCGATGTTCCTGACCACCAGACCCAACCAGTGTTTCGGAACGACACCTCCGGGTCCAGACTGAGTCGATACGGTCCACATCCCGAGCGTGGCAGTCACAGACTTACGCTGGCCCTTCCGCACCAGTCCGAGTGCGACTCTCGTGCCCGGGCTGCGGGCCGCGACCTCGCTCTGAAACCAGCGTACGTCCGGGACCACCTTGCCGTCGAGCGTGAGAATGGCATCACCCGGCAGGAGCCCGGCCCTGGCGCCGGGCCGGTCTGCGTCGACCGACGACACCAGCACGCCCGTGCGCGTAGGCAGGCCAAGTGCGAGGCGGATTTCCTCGGTTATCGGCTGCGTGGATATGCCGAGCAGACCGCGAATCACCTGACGGTGAGCGATGAGCTGGCTGGCTACTGACCTTGCCAGGTTGACCGGTGTGGCGAAACCGATGCCGGTCGGACCGGAGCGCAGGGTGCGCACGAAGCTCGAGACGCCGACAACCCGGCCCTGCACGTCAACCAGCGGGCCCCCGGAATTACCCGGGTTGATGAGCGCGTCGGTCTGGATGAAATCCTGGAAATCCGGGCCGGTAGACTTAGCCAGGCCCCAGCGCGAAAGCGCGCTCACGATGCCGGCGGTTGCGGTACCCTCAAGCCCGAACGGACTGCCCATGGCCATAACCGGCTGCCCGACCTCCAGCTCATCGGAGTTACCGAGCTCGGCCGGCGCGAACCTCCGTGCAGCCATCACCCTGATGACAGCCAGGTCGGTGATCGGGTCCTGCCCGACTACCGTAACCTCGCTGCCGCCGTAAGTTCCGCCGTCCGAGAACTTGACGGTGAGGTCGTCATAGCCGGCGACCACGTGATCACATGTCAGTATGTGGCCCAGCGTGTCGAGCACGAACCCGCTGCCGAGCTCCTGGCTCTGTATACCCGCCGAACCGGCCGTATCAGCGACCGGCGCAATGCGGTCGGTGATGATGCTGACAAGTGAGGGCCGCATGGCATCCGCCGCCGTGACAAAACTCACCTGCGCGAGCGCCGCGCCCGCCAGCAGCAGCAAGGCGACAAGAGACCTCACTGCGTTAACAAACCCGTCGTCCGTTCCCGCTCCGGTCCCCAGTCCCTGGTCCCTCGCCCCTATCCCCTATCTTCGACTCGCCTGTCCGAGCTTATAGCCCTCTTCCAGACACTTCACGTTCACCGGAATCAGCTTGGCCTTCTTTGCGAATTCGTGCCTGGTCATCTCGACCACGGCGTCGAACGGCACGAGTCCGGTCGCGCCGACATAGGCTCCAAGCATGACCATGTTCGCGGCCTTGCCTGTGCCCGCATCAATGGCAATCTGGTTCGCCGGCACCTCGACCACCTTCACGTCCTGCCGGTCCGGCCGGACCGAGATAAGCGAC
Organism: Caldifarciminota bacterium UBA2258; assembly: GCA_002347155.1. Taxonomy (GTDB): domain Bacteria; phylum Hydrothermota; class Tepidihabitantia; order Tepidihabitantales; family Tepidihabitantaceae; genus UBA2258. The sequence continues at coordinate 4,075 of DDXO01000009.1, read as the reverse complement.
GTGTTGACTACCACGAACCCGCCGGACTGCTGAGTCGGACAGAACCGCTCAAGCGACGGCCGGTTCATAACGACGGCGTCGCGGGGGTTCGATACGATCGGAGAGGCAATCGGCTCGTCGCCGATGATGACCGTGCAGTTGGCCGTGCCGCCGCGCATCTCCGGCCCATATGACGGCAGCCAGACGACCTCCTTGCCGAGGGTCATGCCGACCTCGGCCAGCAGCTTGCCCGCGAGCATCACGCCCTGTCCGCCGAACCCGGCGAATACCGCTTCGACCTGCATCTCAGGCCTCCTTTGCCGGCTCAGCCGCCGCAGGCGCTTCCTCGAACCGTTTGAAGCTCTGCACCGGGTAGTAGGGCACCATATGCTCCTGCAGCCACTTGGTCGCCTCGAACGGGGTCAAGCCCCAGTTGGTCGGACAGGTGGAGAGCACCTCGACGAAGGTGAAGCACTTGTTGTCGCGCTGCAGCTCGAACGCGGTCTTGAGCACCCGCCTTGCCTTCACGACCTGCTGCGGCGTGTGGACCGCCACGCGCTCGATGAAGCCCGGCGTGCGCAGGCTCGCCAGCAGCTCGCACATCCGGACCGGGTACCCGACGTCGTTGACGTCGCGCCCTTTGGGGCTGGTGGTCGTCACCTGGCCCGGCATAGTCGTCGGCGCCATCTGGCCGCCGGTCNNGCGAGGTCGCCGTCGCCCTGGTAGGTGAAGCAGATGAGGTCAGGCCGCGCCCGCTTGACGCCGGTGGCCAAGGCCGGTGCCCGGCCGTGGGCCGCCTGCTGGAAGTCCATATTGAAGTAGTTGAACGCCAGCACCGAGCACCCGACCGGCGCGATGCCGACGGCCCGCTCGCGCAGGCCCAGCTCATCGATGACCTCGGCAATCAGCCGATGGATGATGCCATGGGTGCAACCCGGGCAATAGTGAGTCGGGAAGTCGGACAGAGATTCGGGCCGTTTGAATAGTGTCTTCACGACTTACCTCCTTCGGAGGTTCGGGCTCCCTCATTCGTCACTCTGCGTTCGGCATTCGTCGTTCCACTGAGCCGCGCCTTGACCGCGGTGACCACTTCCTCCGGAGACGGCACGATGCCGCCGGACCGGCCGAAGAAGTAGACCGGTTTCTCATGCCCCATGGCACAGCCCACGTCCTCGACCATCTGGCCCATGGACATCTCAACCGACAGCAGGAACTCGGCCTTCCGTCCCAGTTCCAGGGTCTTGGCGTCCGGGAACGGGAAGAGCGTAATCGGCCGCAGCAGGGCTGCTGCGATGCCCTCGCCCGCGAGTTGCGCGATGGCGGTCTTGCAGATGCGCGCGGTGGTACCGTAGGCAACGAGCAGGACCCGGTACGGCTTGTCGGTGTTGTACTCCTCGAACCTCACCTCCTCGCGCTTCATCTTCTCGTACTTTGCGGCCAGAGTGATGTTCAACTGCTCCTCGACCTTCGGGTCGAGATGAAGCGAGTTCACCACGTTCGGCTTGCGGCCCTTGGCGCCGGTTGTTGCCCAGTCCTTGGGCGGGAGCGGCGGGAACTGCCAGTCCTTGAACTCGACCGGCTCCATCATCTGGCCGATCATGCCGTCGCCAACGACCATCACCGGGCTCCGGTACCGGTCGGCGCGGTCGAACGCGAGCGGCATTAAGTCTACCGCCTCCTGCACCGACGAAGGCGCGAGCACCAGGCACCGGTAGTCGCCGTGCCCGCCGCCTTTCACTGCCTGCAGATAGTCGCCCTGCGACGGCAGGATTCCGCCCAGGCCCGGGCCGGCCCGCACGATGTTCACGAACACCGCGGGCAACTCGGACGCCGCGATGTAGCTTATCCCCTCCATCATCAGGCTGATGCCCGGGCTGGAAGACGTAGACCACGCCCTCGCGCCCACGCCGGCCGCGCCGTAGACCATGTTCGCAACCGCGACTTCGCTTTCGGCCTGCAGGTACGCGCCGCCGACCTCGGGCATCCGGCGCGACAGATACTCGGCCACCTCGGACTGCGGGGTCAGCGGGTAGCAGAAGTAACAGAGCCCGCCGGCCCGGATTGCCGACTCGGCAATCGCCTCGTTGCCCTTCATCAATACCTTTTCCATGCGTCTACTCCCTTCCGAGGGGTCGTGTCATTCGACATTCGGCATTCGCGATTCGTCATTCTCATGCCGCTTCTTCTTGTTCCACTGTGATCGCCACGTCCGGGCACATGAAAGCGCAGAAGCGGCAGCCGATGCAGGCGGGCTGGTTCGCGACTTCGGAGAAAAAGTAGCCCTTGTCGTTTATCTCCTTGGACATCGCCAGCACCTGCTTGGGGCAGTTGTTGACGCAGAGCGTGCAGCCCTTACATCGGTTCCTGTCAATTGTGACCTTAAAAACCTTGGCCATAACACTCCTGTCAGTCTGTCGGTCCAGACACTCGGCACTCGTCAATCGTCGCTCGTGGTTCGATTCTCATCTTTGTCATCCGAGATTCGGATTTCAATCGTCATTCGGGTTTCGCAATTCGGACTTTCCTACTGAATCTTGTACTTGCCAATCCAGTTCGAGGGCTCCCACGGCTTCAGCATCAGCCGGTCGAGCACCATCACCGGGTAGCGGCACGCGGCCGCGTCGAACCGTTCCAGCATGTCGCGCTGAACCGCGACGAAGGCGATGGCGGCGCCGGTTGAGCGGGCCACCTCCTCGCCCAGCGCGATTCCCTCGTCGATGACCGCGGGCGTGGTCTCGTCAATCAAGTGCGAGTTCACCACGATACGGTCCACGCTTATCCTCGCGGCGGAACTGATTCCGTCCATCATCCGCTTCGCCGCGTTAACCGTCGCGGTGAACGGCCGGCGCGAGTTCAATATGAAAAGACCCGAGTAGTCCTCGGGTCGCATCCCTTCGGCAATCGAGGCCATGACCTTGGCACCGGCCGGGTCGCCACCGAGGTCGAGCACCACCACCGGTGTCGTCTCTTCGTCCTTCGTCCTTCGTCCTTCGTCATTCGGGCTTTGCCCTCTTGGTGTCCTGGTGTCTTGGCGGTTGTCCCCGTCCTGCACTCTGGACTCTACACTCTGGACTCTGGATTCTGGACTATCCGGACGGCCGCCATTCGTCCTTCGTCCTTCGGACTTCGGACTTTGCCCTTCGATAGCTCCTTTGATCTCCGGCACGATGATGGGCAAATCCGCGTTCGCCAAAGCGCCACCCGGCACTATCACCTCGATGCCCTGGCTCTGCAGCTCCTTCCTTACCTCGCGGCTCCGGAAGTAAAGGTTCACGATATCCAGGTCGGCAATCGAGACCCGGCGTCCCTGCTCGCGCATCCGGAGCGAGAAGTTCACCGCGACCTCGGTCTTGCCCGCGCCGAACCCGCCGCAGAAGATATTAATGCGCTTCAGCCCGGCCAGGAACTTATCCGCATTGAACCAGCTCACCGATGTCTGAACGGGTGAAGTGCCGCCCGCGCCAGCCCCGGCATCGCCGGCAGCCCTCAGACAGCCTGAAATCATGGAGTTAACAGATTACATCCAACTGAGGCTAAGGTCAACCTCGCCAGCCGCCTCTCCCCTGCTTCCGCGCCCAGCCGGAACGTGAAGCGGGCGGGAATCGGCAGCGGATTCCCGCCCGCAGTTCGCTCCCGGTTGCGGCCGTCAGCCGGTTTCGCCCCGAGGGTGCGCATGTCCGTCATTCGTCATTTGTCACTCGGAATTCGGACTTGCGGACCCCGCAGGGGGCCGCGGCTACGGCCCGATCGGTGCCGCGACGTTGAAGACGTCGGTGCGGATGGCCCGCAGCACGGCCTCGGTCAGGCCGCGCACCTCTTGCGCCGCGTGGAGCTTTGCGGGCCAGACCGAGCTACCGCTTGGGCCGTGGGTCGGAAGGAAGAGACTTGGCCAGTTCGCGGAACCGCGCAAGCATGGTGCCGGCAAGCCGCTGTGCTAGCGCGGTATCCAGCCCAAGCCGAATCCGCCGCGGTTCGAGAATGCACTCGTCGAGCTGCCGCTGCTCCCGCTCGCTTCCCGGCTCGCTGTTCAGAGCGGCAGTGAAGCAGTACCCGGCAAGCGGACGATAGACCACCCTCCGCTCCTTCGCCACTCCCG
>DDXO01000076.1 GCA_002347155.1 Caldifarciminota bacterium UBA2258 | reverse complement strand
TATCGAGTCCTCGACGTACTGCGCGCAGACTGTCCCTGCCGCAAGGCAGAGAGCGGCAACGGTCGCGAGCAGGCCGGGTCTGAGTCTCACCTTAGCGCCTACCGTCTGCCGCGATTCCATGTCTGGAGTCGGCCTTTGTCAAGCTCAATTCCGCAGCCCGAGTTCCAATATGGGGCCGCGGATTCGAGGTAGAAACGGCAGTGAGGCAGGTGCGGAGCGGATCGCAGATGCACACCTTGTTGTCCTATGAACCGCAGGCCATGGACTTCGGGCGACTCTGGTCGATGCGGGCCGCTCTGACGTTGGTCGCGGGGTCAGCAACGATGACGCCACCTTCACCCGCGACGTAGACGCAATTGCCGCTCGGCACGAAGTAGACGCCCGTCGGCCATATGCTGCCGAACGAGTCTGACAGCGCTATCGTCGTCTCCAGCCATTGCCCGCTCGCCGCGGACAGGCAGCAGCAGATGGCCGCTATGATAGCAGCGGGTCGCAAGGCCCGGTTGTGTGGAGTGATGATTCGGACCAAAGAGCATCGAACGCAGAAAGACGGCATTCTGCACCCCCGATTGGACGTAACCCATGCGGATTGGCGCCGAACGAACTGCCGCGGCCCTTTGCTCTGGCCGGCCGCGGACGGCGTCGCTGACTGGATTATAGCCTCCGAAGGCCGCCAGTCAACGCCTTGACGCGCGGGGAGGCGGCCCGGCAGAGACCCAAACGCTTTGTCGGTCAGGAGCGCAGCCAGTCAGACGCGCATCCCCGCCCGTATCCGCCGGTCTAAGAATTAGTCATGAACCCGAGTTTGAAGGTTATAAAGGTATCTCTATACTCTTATGTTGACTTTCCGCATTTGCTAAACCTGCCTGACCTCCGAGGAGGAGTCTTGAGAAGTCTACGCTTGGCGGTTCTTTGTCTGTTCTTCGTCGTGGGGCTCGCCGCGGCGCGGCCGGCCCATTATAGCATGGGCCCGGCCCACCGGTTCGACCCCGCGGCCGGTGAGGAGGCGAACTTCGTTTCGTTCGCCAACGGTATCGTCATCGATACCCGCGCCGGCGATCCGGCACTGCCTGCCGCTTTCACGTTCGAGCCAACCGCCGAGGAGAGCCGGTACTGCATCGTGCAGTTCACCGGCCCGTTCCTTGAGCAGTGGTTCCGCGACCTGAAGCGCGAAGGCATCAGGACCTTCGGCTATCTGCCGCATTACGCGGTGCTTGCCCGGCTCACGCCGGAACAGGAGGCGTATGTTGCGTCGCTGCCGATGGTGCGCTGGGTGGGTCTGTTCCAGCCTGCCTATAAGGTCGAGTCCGGCCTGCTGGATGCGACAGGTACCCGGAAGGTAGTAGTGATGGTCATGCCCGGCGCCGACCCGTCGCCCGTGACCGCGCAGGTGGCCGCGCTGGGCGGCACGGTCGAGGGCCTCACGAGTTCGAGTTTCGGCACGACATTCACCGCCACGCTCGACGGAGGCGACATCGCGGCCCTTGCCCGCGTCCCCGAGACGTTCTGGGTGCAGGAGTGGTCCGAAGGTTCGTTCGCTAACAACAGCAGCCAGTGGGTGATGCAGGGCGGCTGGCAGTCTTCAGCCCCGCCGGACACGAGCATGGCGGCGCGGCCGGTCTGGCGCAACGGGGTCCGCGGCCAGGGCATCATCTTGTCGGCGACCGACACCGGCCTGAACACCGGCCACGATATGTTCCGCGACCTGGACCTGCCGGTTACTCCGCCCGGTATCTGGCCCGAGCACCGCAAGGTCGTCGCGTATAAGAAGTACCAGGGCGCCGATGCTTCTGAGGGGCAGTACCACGGCAGTCACGTCGCCGGCAGTGTCTGCGGCAACGACTCGGCGACCGGCGGTTCGAGTTACTATGACGGGATGTCCAGGGATGCACGGTACTACTTTGTGGACGTCACCAGCGGCTGGAATTTCCTCGTCCCCGAGGACCAGACTCCGCTGTGGGACACTGTTTATCTCGGCCGCGGCCTGCCCGATTCGCTCCGGCCCATCAAGCAGCATTCCGGTTCGTGGCGCTGGGGCAACACCCAGGGCACCTACAAGATCCAGGACGCATCTTCCGACGCCTACTGCTGGCTGCACAAGGACTTCCTGAACATCATCGCGGCCGGCAATGAGGGCTCGGGCTCAAAGACCCTGGGCAACCCGTCGATTGCGAAGAACATCCTCACCATCGGCGCGACCGAGCGGGGAACGGGGTCCAAGAACATCGCCGGCTTCTCCAGCCGCGGTCCGACCCAGGACAACCGCATCAAGCCGAACGTAGTGGCGCCCGGAGTCGACATCTGGTCGGCAAGGAACACGGGCACGAACAGCTACGAGGAGATGTCCGGCACCTCGATGGCCACGCCCACGGCTAACGGTACCGTCGGCCTGATGCGCTGCTATCTGCAGGAAGGCTACTACCCGACCGGGAGCCCGGTCTCGGGCGACCGCATCTCGTACATCTCGTCGGCCCTGCTCCGCTCGATGGCAGTGGCCTCGGCCGACCCGAACGTCGGTTCGTACACGGTCCCGAGCTACCACATCGGCTGGGGCCGCGTCGACGCCGACTCGCTGCTCTACTTCGCGGGCGACACCCGCAGGCTCATCATCACCGACGACACCGCCGGCATCGGAACCGGCGAGTACAAGCAGCAGCAGTTCCGCGTGAACTCGGCCATCCCGCTGCGCGTCTGTCTGGCCTGGACCGATACCGCGGCCGCGCCGAACGCGAATCCGACACTCATCAACGACCTCGACCTGACCCTGACTTCGCCCACCGCCACGGTCTACAAGGGCAATAAGTACACAAGCGGCCAGTCCACGCCGGACCCGACCGGCCGCGACTCGCTCAATGTCGAGGAGTGCGCCCGGGTCAACGCGCCCGATACCGGGCTCTGGACCATCCGCGTCAGCGCACACCACGTCGCGACCACGGTCGAACAGGCCTTTGCCTGGACCATCTCCGGCGACGTCGAACCGGTGTTCTCCGAGACCCATGACGTGGGTGTCACCGCAATCGTGGCGCCGACCGACTCGGTCGATACCGGCGCCGTGGTCACGCCCAGGGTCGTGGTTCACAACTTCGGCACATCGGAGGAGACGTTCCTCACCCGGCTGGCTATCGGCGCAGCCTATACCGACACGGTGACCGCGACCATCGCCGCCGGGACGGCCGATACCCTGACCTTTGCGGCATGGACCGCGAACCCGAGTGGCGCCTATGCGGTCAGGTGCACGACCGAACTTGCAGGCGACGACGACCCGACGAACGACATCGCCGCGGACTCGGTCGTCGTCCGGCCATCGGCCGGCATCAGCGAAGGCCGCGGACTCCCGCTCATGTTCAGCCTCGACCAGGTCGTGCCCAACCCCACGGGCGGCCGCACCAGCATCCGCTATGGGCTACCCGGTCCGGCAGCAGTGAAACTGTCTGCCTACTCCGCGGCCGGCACGTTGGTACGCACGATTGCGGTCGGCACGCAGAACCCGGGTTGGCATATGGCCGTCTGGGATGGCCGCGACTCACGGGGCCACAAGGTCGGCGCGGGCGTGTACCTGCTCCGTCTCGAAGCCGGCGCATTCACCTCTACCCGCAAGCTGGTCGTAGAGCGCTAGACAGCTCACGCTACTCACGGGCGGGGCTTCGGCCCCGCCCGTCGCTGTTCGCGGTCCCGAAGAGAGATCTCCACAGATTTCGCAGATTGGGGCTGTTGAGAAACCCCATTCATGTCACCCAAATCATGCGTCACCAGATAAGGCAGATATCAAGCACAACTTGACATAGTGAATCTGAACGAAGTGAAGGGTCTTCTAACTCTCGTAGAATCATCATCGCGAAGATTCTTCGCGGAGTTTACCCTTGAGCGTCCGAAGATTCTTCGGTAGGACCTCAGAATGACAGAGGGGAGCGAAGGGCTTAGAATGACAAGAGGCGACTTCTTCAACAACCCCAGATTGCACGGACTCCCTGCCGATCTCTCAGCAGGCTATTGGTACCTGCCTGCAGACCGGCACCTCGCCGCGCGCGGCCAAGTCGCGTCTTGACCGCGCGCCGGAGCGGGCTATGCTCGTTCACACCAAACCAAGGAGGCAATATGCCTGAGCTGCTCGCTTACTGCGGAATGGACTGCGACGCGTGCCCGGCGCTGGTCGCGACGCGGACGAACGACGCGGCCCTGCGCGCCAGGACCGCGGCCGAATGGTCGAAATCGTACGGCCACGACTTCAAACCCGAAGACATCAACTGCAGCGGTTGCCTGAGTGCGAGCGTCCCGCTTCTCGGCTACTGCTCGATTTGCGGGATTCGGAAGTGCGCCGTCTCGCGCAAGCTCGAGAACTGTGCCTCGTGCGCCGACTACGTTTGCGCCACCCTGGCCGAATTCCAGGAGCAAGCGCCTGAAGCCAAGGCTCGCCTCGACGCCATCCGCGCCCGGCGCGGGGAATCACCGCCAAGCTAGAGGTCGCGATTACGTGGAGGGGACCATGAATGAAAACGCTGCAAGCCGTAAGGTGCAAGAGGCGAAATGGGGACTCTGCGCATGGTTGTGGTTTGGGCTTGCGCTTGTGCTTGTGCTTCCCGGGTGCCTCCGGCTCGATTCGTTCCTGTTCGGGCCGGTCCCGCTGGATGAGTACTTCCGGCCCGAGGACATGGACCCGGCCTGGCCCATCCGCGGCGTCATACCGGACTCGCTGCGAACCGAGGTGCGGCTTTATCCGGCGACCGGCGAGACGGTCTTCGGGTTCTTCGCCCGCGCCATCCCCGACAGCGCGCCGACCCCGACTATCATCTACAGCCACGGCAACGCCGGAAACATCAACGGCTACTGGAACCGGGTCGAGCATCTCTGGGAGGCGGGCTGCAACGTCCTCATCTATGACTATGAGGGCTTCGGCCGCTCCACGGGCACGCCCACCGGCCCGGCCTGCTACGCCGATGCCGAAGCCGCGCTTGCCTGGTGCCTGGCCCGGACCGATATCGACACGTCGCTGGTCGGCTATCTCGGCTGGTCTCTGGGCGGCTTCATGGCCATGCATCTTGCCGCCGACGTCCGCCAGCCGAAGCGGGTACTGCTCGAAGCGCCGATGGCATCGATGTCGGCGACCGCGAGGGAAGGAGCGCTCCTCGACATCCCCGGCTCCTTTCTCGTCGATGCCGACTTCGACAATGTAGCCCGCATCAGGAAGATTCAGGGCACGAAGGTACTCATCATCTTCGGCCGCAAAGACAGGACCGCAGTCCCGGAGCGCACCGTCGAAGTGCTGGTGCGCGAGGCCCGGAACGCGGGGGTCGACGTCGATACCGTCGACCTCGCGGAAGCCGACCACCTGAATCTGCCCGACGTGATGGGCTTCGACAACTACCGCAGGACTGTGCGGGAGTTCTTCACATCTGGGAAAAAGACACCAAAGGAGACACCATGAGCAAGTTGGTACTGGTGCTGCCGACTGCGGTTATCCTGCTGGCAGCGGTCCGCTGCGGCACGGTCACAGCCGTGACCCCGCTCCGGCGCGGCGAGTCGTCCGTGTCCGCCTCAGTCGGCGGCCCGGTGGCGAACGTCGCCGGCATGAACATCCCGCTACCCTACGCCGTCGCTCGCTACCGCCACGGTCTCAGCGACCAGGTTGGGATATACGCCGGCCTCCACCTGCTGGCGGCCGGGATGGGCGTTGCCGGGGTCGACTTCGGCTTCTCCTACCACTTCCTCAAACAGCAGGGCTGGGTTCCGACCGTTGGCACCGCCGCCGGCATAACTGCGCTCATCAAGCCGGGAGGCGAACAGGCGCTCTTTCCGCAGCTCGACCTCGTCGCCAGTTACCGCCTCGGCAGCCGGTTCACCACCTACTTCGGCTCGCAGAGCATGTTCCAGTTCTCGGCCAAGCCCAATGTCGTACTCGCACCGTTCGTGGGCGGCGAGTTCAGAGTGAGCGACCCGCTCTCACTGAATCTCGAAGCCAAGTGGTACGCGCCGACCGAACCGACCGAGCCGCGCAACATCCACTACTCGCTGCCTGTGGGCAACCGCGGCGCGGTCGGATTCGTGCTCGGCGCCAACTGGCTGTTCGGAGGCAAGCATGAGTGAGAAAGCCGCAAGCTGCAAGGTGCAAGAGGCGAAATGGGGACTCGCCGCATGGTTGTGGTTTGGGCTTGCGCTTGTGCTTGTGCTTCCCGGGTGCCTTCGGCTCGACTCGTTCCTGTTTGAGCCGACCCGCGTGGAGGGCGAGTACTTCAACCCGGCCGACATGGACTCGTCCTGGCACGTGCGCTGGATTATCCCCGATTCGCTGGTCGAGCCGGTCACGCTCTACGGTCTCGACAGCAACCGCGTCTACGGCTTCTTCGCGCGTCAGCCGGCGGACAGCAGCGGCCCGCTCAACGATGTCACAATCGTCTACCACCACGGCCGCGGCGAGAACATCAACCGGTACTGGGGTCGAGTCGAACTGCTCTGGGAGGCCGGCTACCGCGTCTTCATCTATGACTACGAAGGTTTTGGCAGAAGCGAAGGCACGCCGTCGGGAGCGGCCTGCTACGCTGACGCCGAGGCCGCACTGGCCTATGTGCTCGCCCGGCCTGACGTCGTCGATTCGAGCATCGTCCACTACGCGTGGTCACTCGGCGGCTTCATGGCCTGCCACCTGGCGGCGGACATCCGCACTCCCCGCTGTCTCATCCTAGAAAACCCGATGGCCTCGATGTCCACGCTGGCCAGAGAAGGCGCTGTGCTCGCAATTCCCGGCAGCTTCCTCGTCGACGCCGACTTCGACAACGAGGTGAGGATACCGCTCGTAGGCTGCCGCACCCTCATCCTCTATGGAGAGGCAGACGATACGGCGGTTCCCGAGCGCAACGCCCTGGTCCTGCTGGACAAGGCCAACCCGCAGACCACGACCGCGTATCCGGTGGCGAACGCCAACCACTCCAATGTGCCGGAGAAGATGACCTACCCCGAGTACGTGCGGATTGTGCAGGCGTTCATCGCGGGGGATTCGCTCTAGGGACAGGAGCAGTCACCGCGCAGAGTGACCGCGGGTGGGAGCAATCCCGCCCGTGCTACCGGAAGTAGACGGCGGGGATTCTCCCGCTCATGGCTTCTGCCGCCGCTCTGCCATAACGAGCTCCCACTGCCAGGCTGTCCTCATCATGTCATCAATCCCGCGCTCCGGCCGCCAACCCAGTATGGTTTCAGCCCGGCGGTTATCGGAGTAGACAGCCTCAACGTCGCCGGCCCGTCGCGGACCGACCCGGTACTTCAGGCCGTTACCGGCGACCCGCTCGAACGCCTTGATTACCTCCAGGACCGTGGTGCCGGTCCCGGAGCCCAGATTGAAGACCTCCGGCCTTCGCTCGGGACGCGTGTCGCGGGCAGCCTTCCGCATGTGCTCAATCGCCACGACGTGGGCCCGGGCGATATCGGAGACGTGGATATAGTCGCGGATGCATGTACCGTCGCGCGTGCCGTAGTCGCGACCATGGACCACCAGCTCCGGCAGGATGCCGATGGCCGTCCTGGTGACGCGGGGGACCAGATTGTCCGGTTCGCTGTACGGCACCTCGCCGATCTCGGACGACTCGTGAGCGCCTACCGGATTGAAGTAGCGAAGCGAGATGCAGCTCGCCGGGCTGACCCGCGCGAAGTCGGCGATGATGTGCTCGCCCATCTGTTTGGTCCTGGCGTACGGGCATTCGGGCTCACCGAACGGCGTATCCTCGGTCACGGGCAGTTCTCTCGCGTTGCCGTAGACCGAACACGATGAGGAGAAGATGAAATTCGGAACCCCGTACCGGTCGGCTGAGGCCAGTACGTTAAGCAGCGAGATGATGTTGTTCTCGTAGTAGAGCAGCGGCTTTGCCACCGACTCCGGTACCGTCTTGAAGGCCGCGAAGTGGATGACCGCGACCGCGTCCCGGTGCTCGGCGAAGCAGGCATCGGTCAGGGCGGCGTTGCGAAGGTCGACCTTGTGGTTCCGGACTCGCACGCCGGTGATGCGCTCGACCCCCTCCAGGATACCGGGGCTGGAGCGCGAGTTGTCATCGAGCGAAATCGGCTCATAGCCGGCGGCTATCAACTCGACAAGCGTGTGGCTGCCGATGTAGCCGCAGCCTCCCGTCACCAGCACTTCTGCCATCCGGGCATGCTAGCGGGAACACGGACGGAATCAAGACATGCGCGACACCCTGATTCCGAAACGGATGGCCACGAAGACGAGAAAACGGGGTGAAACGGACTTCCTCAATTCTGCACCCACTCGTTTCGTGGCTTCAATATCGGTTCCGGGGAGACAGCCGCCCTGCTGAACAAGACCGCCCGTTGCCGGAACGCAACGGTAACTCGCCGGGGTTTTGCATCGGCGCACTACCGCTGCTTGACAGCACATGGCAGGTGGGTAGAATACCGTCTCAACCATGGCGGAGGAAAGAATCAGGTCGCCCGAAACCGGGAAGCCGGACATCCCGGTCTGGCTTCGTTCGCTCCTTATCCCGACCTACGGGAAACGCACGCTGTTCTATCTGGTCAGCGACGTCGTAGTGGTATTCTGTTCCAGCTTTCTGACTCACCTTGCCGTAATCAGGCATGTCTCGTCGGGTGTATCCTACTACGTCCAGAGCGTGCTTCCCTTTGCCGCCACCGCCGCCGCCTGCCAACTGGCCCTTGGCTTCCTTTTCTCCAGCTACAAACTGAGGTGGTCCACGTTCTCCCTGGTCGACGTTCCGCGCATCATGCTGCCCAGCCTCGGAACCGCGGCCGTGCTCGGCGTCCTGTCCGCTTTCCAGGTCTTCGCCGGTGTAACCCCGCTGTCAACCGTGACATGGGCGCTCTTGAGCGTCTGCGGAGTCGTCGCGGTCCGCGGCAGCCGGCGGTTCTACACCGAAGTGGTGCGGCCGAGGTCGGGAAAACGGGCAATCCTCGTGATGTGCTCTCACAAGGGCTATTTCCTGCTCGATACGCTGAGGAGGACTCCGAATTTCAACTACCACGTCGTCGGCTTCATCGACCCTGAGCCGAACAACCGGAATACGCTGAGCCAGGGCCATGCGGTGCTGGGGACATTCGAGAACGTCGAAGAAGTCGTCGCCCGACACCGGATTGAGACGGCGTTCGTCTTCCTGAGCTCGGACCCGGCATTCGCTATCGGCCAGTTCTGTCAGCGCCTCCACGAACTGGGACTCGAGGTGCGGCTGATACCGTCCATGGCCGACCTGATAGACGACCGCGCCGATATCGGCGCGCTGGAACGCCTCACCATCCATGAACTCACCGGCCAGCAGCCGGTCAGGGTGGACCCCCGCGAGATGGAAAAGGTATTCGCCGACAAACGCATCATGGTCACCGGTGCGGGCGGTTCGATCGGCTCCGAACTCTGCCGCCAGCTTGCCCGGTTCAACCCGGCCATGCTGGTACTGCTGGAGCGCGACGACTCGAACCTCTTCTACATAGAGCGGGACCTTCGCAGCGCCTACCCGAAGTCACACGTGGTGCCGTTCCTGGGCGATATAACCCGCGAGACGGACGTCGCCCGTGCCTTCGAGCTGACCCGGCCAAACATCGTCTTCCATGCCGCCGCGTACAAGCACGTCCCCATCCTCGAGTTTCACCCGGCCGAGGCCATCCGCGTCAACGTTCAGGGCAGCCATCTGCTCGCCCGCGCCGCAGCGAAGCACGGTGCCGAGAGCTTCGTCTACATATCGACCGACAAAGCCGTGAACCCGAGCAGCGTCATGGGTGCGAGCAAGCGCATCGGCGAGACAGTGGCGACGGCGATGAACGCGACCGGTGGGGTCCGCTTTCTTGCGGTCCGCTTCGGGAACGTGCTCGACAGCCGGGGCAGCGTTACGACAATCTTCCGCGATGCCATCATCAGGCGTCAGCCGGTAACCGTCACCGACCCGGATATGAGGCGCTACGTGATGCTGACCAGCGAGGCCGTGCTGCTTGTCATGCAGGCGGTGGCTCTTGGAGGCGGCGGAGAAGTATTCGTCCTGGACATGGGAGAGCCGGTCAGAATCAAGGACCTGGCGGAGACAATGATCCGGCACGCCGGACTGCGCCCGGGGATTGACGTCCCGATTGTCTTCACCGGACGGCGACCGGGCGAGAAGCTGTTTGAGGAACTGCTGACCGCGGAAGAGGGCACGACCGCAACGGTGAACCGGCGGATCTACCGCGCCCGCATATCGAAACCCCGCACCTATCCGGAGATACTCGACGACCTCCAACGACTGGATGAGGTCCTCAGCGATGGCGACACCCAGCGGATTCGAGACGAAATCACCAGGCAGGTCAGCAGCTACCGTCCCGACACCGGCTGTCTATACGGACACCCCACTGCCTCGGGGCGAGCGGAGTATCCACCCGTCGCGCAGCCGTTTCCAGGCGACGAGCGAGGCGGAAAGCGGCGCGAGACGGGGAGATCATCGGATTCGGACCGGACCGCGGATTCTGCCGCGGCCGGCCGGTAGAGGTCGTCCCAGGCATTGCTGCACGGGAGCGTGAGCTCCCGTTTCTGTCGCGAGACCGGCGAACGCGGCGTGTCGTGGTACGGACACTGGTGCTGCCGCGCAATTGACATCGTCTCCGACTCTTCTATCCTTAGCGTAGACTACGCCCCGTCATCGGGGCACGGCTGAGGCAAAGCAGCGGCCGCGGAGGCCGGCACAGGTCCGGCCTTGCGCACCAAGGAGGCAGCGTGATCGTAGGCAATATCAGCGCAGGCATGATCGCGGCTCTCGTCCAGTTGCTCGTGGCTATGGTCGGAGCCGTCCTCATATCTGCCGCGGTGCAGGGATTCAAGGCCGAGTGGCAGGCTCTGTTCCGGCGGCAGTTCGAAGGCGCGCCGGCTCGTATCCTCGTCTACACGGTGTGCGCCTTCTTCCAGCTCTACAACGGATTCGTACACAGGCTTCCGCCTTTGGAGATAGTGGTTCTGGCGGTCTTGACCGCCCTGTCTGCGACCGGCTTCTACCACTTCGTGAGGAGGAGGCAGACCGCCTGAGAGCGCGCCGGGCGTACTTCGGACGGAAACCCAAATCGGGAACGGGAGCGCGGCTCCGGTCTGCGTAGTCCCGCGCGGCTAAGCCGCGCGGGACGTAACTGCGTCCCAGACACGAAGGAAGTTGAGGCCGAGGATCTTCGCGATGTCGCCTGCGGCGAATCCGCGCCTGCGAAGTCCTTCGCCGATGTTGCCGATTCTGGTCACATCCTCGAGACCGGGCAGCGCTCCTTCAAAACCGTCGAAGTCGGAACCCAGTGCAGCGTGGTCGGGCCCAACCAACTGACAGATGTGGTCGATGCAGTTGAGGACGTCTTCAATTGAAGCCTGCTCTTCCGGCTCGCGCAGGAAGTAGGGCAGGAAGACAATGCCCATCACCCCGCCGTTTGCGGCAATCGCCCGAATCTGCTCGTCGGTCAGGTTGCGGTTGAAGTCCCGCCGCGCCCTGACCCCGGAATGAGACGCGATGACCGGCGACATGCCGGCGTCGAGGATGTCAAACACAGTACGGTCAGCGCTGTGCGACACGTCGATGACCATCCCGAGTTCGTTCGCCCTGCGCACGGCCCGCCGGCCGAGCGGCGACAACCCGCCATGCGGCTTGTTTTCGTCGCTGCTCGAGTCTCCGAATTCGTTGGAGTTGCACCAGGTAAGCGTCAGCACGCGGACGCCGCGCTCGTATAGCCGGTCGAGATTCTCAAGCCTGCCCTCCAGCGCATGTCCGCCTTCGACACCGAGGATTGCCGCGATTCGGCCGGCTGCGATCACGTCCCGGAACTCGTCCGGCGTCCGTACCGGAACAACGCCTCCCTCGCTCTGAGCGCAGACCGCGTCGAAGGCATCCGCGCCCCTGAGTGCGAAGTCGCAGTACTCGCCGGGTTTGAGTTCGGTGGGGCTTATCCAGACCGCGAAAACCTGACCGTTGACCCCGCCCTCTCTCATCCGCGGGATGTCGAGATGTCCCTTGTCCGACCGCCGGGTGATGTCCTTCCGGCCTCGGATATGTTCGTACAGTGCATCGGTGTGCAGGTCCACGAGCAATGGTATGGGTGTCTCGCGCTTGGATTCCGTCTGCATGTGCTACGGAGTATAAGTGCCGCGTCCCTGTGGTCAACCGGGCGCGGCGTCCACCCCGTCGTCAGGCAGGACGCTTGCCTACAGCCGCGTCCGGCGCAGGCGCAGTGAATTGGTGACTACGTTGATAGAGGACAGCGCCATCGCGACCTCGGCCATAATGGGATGGAGCAGGCCGAGCATCGCGACGGGTATCGCAACCACGTTGTAGAAGAACGCCCAGAACAGGTTCTGCCTTATCTTCACGAACGTCGCCCGTGAGAGCTTGACCGCCGAGACCACGGCTGACAGGTTGCCGCTCACAAGGGTCACGTCCGAGGACTCGATCGCCACATCCGTCCCGGTGCCGATGGCGATTCCGACATTTGCCGCCTTCAGGGCCGGCGCATCATTTATACCATCTCCGACCATCGCCACCGTGCCGAACTCATTCTGCAGGTCCCTAACTACCTGCTGCTTCTCGGCCGGCAGGACTTCGGCGAAGACGCGGCTGATACCCGCTTCGACCCCAATCTGGGTCGCGGTCTCACGGTTGTCGCCGGTGAGCATCACCGGCACGATGCCGATGGCCTTCAGGTCGGCAATCGCCTTTGCCGAGTCCGGCTTCACGGTGTCCGCGACCCCGATTACGCCGAGCGGCTTGCCTCCTGACGCGACGTAGAGCACGGTCCGCGCCCGCCTCTTGAGATCCGAGGCCGCCTCGTCCAAGGCCCGGCAGTCAACGCCGCAGTCTTTGAGCAGGAGTTCTTTGCCGGCCAGCACATCGACGCCCTCGACCTTGCCCTTGATGCCCTGCCCCGGCACCGCCTGCACGTCGGTCGGGAGTACGAGCTTGAGTCCCCGCATTTGCGCGGCAGCGACTACGGCGCCCGCCACCGGGTGTTCGGAGCCCTGTTCAAGAGATGCGACCAGCCGCAGCACTTCGACCTCGCTCGAGCCGACGACCGTCACTACGTCGGTCACCGCTGGCCGGCCTTGTGTAATCGTGCCGGTCTTGTCGAACACGACCGCGCGCACGTCTTTGAGCGTCTGGATCGCCTCGCCGGAACGGAAGAGGATTCCGCGCTCCGCACCCATGCCCGAGCCGACCATCAGAGCAGTCGGAGTTGCGAGTCCCAGCGCGCACGGGCAGGCTATCACCAGCACCGCGACCCCGGCGAAGAATGCGAGCGACACGACCGAGAGATTCGGGTTCACCCACGGCAGGAACGTTGCGGCCCACTCGAGCATCGGCTTCAGGGTCGGGGTCAGGAACAGCCAGGCGACAAACGTCACCAGCGCGACGAGGATTACCACCGGGACGAACCTGGCCGTGACCTTGTCGGCAAATGCCTGAATGGGTATCTTCGTGCCTTGCGCCTGTTCAACCAGCTTGATGACTTGCGAAAGGAAGGTATCGCCGCCCACGCGCGTTGCCTCGACCTTGATCAGGCCGTTGCCGTTTACGGTCGCACCGATTACCTCATCGCCGGCTTTCTTTTCGACCGGCAGCGATTCGCCGGTCGCCATCGACTCGTCGACGCTGGTCTCGCCTTCGAGTATTCGCCCGTCGGTCGGTATCTTCTCACCCGGCCGCACGACCATCACGCTGCCGGGAACAAGCTGCGCCACCGGTACGTCCTTCTCGACGCCGTCCGTGGTCCGAATCCGCGCTGTCCTGGCGCCCAGCGCAACGAGCTTCTTAATCGCCTGCGAGGCCCGCCCTTTGGCCCGCGCCTCGATATAGCGACCGGTCAGGAAAACGGCCATCACCATCCCCCCGGCATCGGCGAAACTCTTCACCGGCAGGCCGGCCAGCACCGCAGCGCCCGAGCCGAGGGCCGCCGTCACGCCGAGCACGATGAGCACATCCATCGAGGCCGAGCCGGCCTTGACCGAACCCCAGGCACCGCGAACCGTGTTCCAGCCCGGGCCGAACAGGACCGTAGCGCAGAAGGCAACGTCAATCCAGACCATACCGGGAATGTGGAACCAGTGAAGGCCGTGGGGCAGCATCAGCAGCATCGGCACCAGTCCGAGCACCCACGCCCAAACCAGCCGGTTGCGGGCGCGGCGAAGCTCAACCATAGCGCGGTCCTCGGCGCCGGCCTCCTCATGCCGGATGTCGTATCCGACGTCGGTGACCGCCTTCTCGAGTGAGGTTACCGGCGAAACCTTGGGGTCGAACTCGACGATCGCCTTCTCGATGGCGAAATTGACCGTCGCCGTCCTTACGCCCGGCAAACGGTTGAGCGCTTTCTCCACGGTCGCGACGCAGCTCGCGCAACTCATGCCCCCGACTGATAGCGTGATGGTCTCGGTCTTGCCTAACGCCTTGTCGAGTATCACCGGCTCAGGCAGATTGCCACCCGCCATATGCCCTTCGCCGTCCGCCATTTGTCCTTTGTCCTTTGGACTTTGTCCTTGGAGGAACCTTTCAGGTTCCGACATGAACCGCTTCAGGCAGTTCGGGTTGCAGAAATAGTAAGTTGTGCCTTTGTATTCCCACTTGCCCGCCTCACTCCCCTCGCGCACAACCATCTTGCACACCGGGTCAATGTGAGAGGATTGCAGACTGACGACTGGAGATTGCTGAATGTCCGGCCGCCTGGTGTCTTCGTGTCTCGGTGGTGAGATGAACTCCTCGGGGTTCTGCTGAAACCTGCGGGCGCAGGCCTTGGAGCAGAAGTAGTATGTCCTTCCGTCGTAATCCCGCCTGGCCGCTTCCTCACCCTCGATGACCTCCATCCTGCATACCGGGTCGACGTGTACGACCGGACCGGCTTTCATATCGTGCTCCTTGCCTCTCGCCTATCCCCTACGCCGGAACGGGGAAAAGATCGGGTCAAACAGCGCCCGGATGGGAGCCTTGCCGAAGAAATCCCGCTTGAGTCGCGGCATCACGCTGAAGAGGCGGGCGACATCCTTCAGGGAGAACTGCTCTCGCTCACCAACGGCAAGAACGTATCGCCCCGTGTTGCCTGGCCGCGTCACAGTCGCGAAGTACGTACCGGGACCGATGCGCAGCCTCCGCTCCGGGCCCATCAGGTATGAGTCCCCGCCGAACGGTTCGTAGAACCTCGTCCACCTGTGAGCGGGACCATCGAGCACCGCGAGCGTGTCGGGCCCCCGCGTCACCGTGACCGACAAATCAGTCGGTATCCCAACCTCATCGGGGACCAGCATGTTGACGTACAGCTCGAAGGAATCCGGACTGACAATCTCGTAGACCGCCGGTTCTCCGAACAGCCTGGCATAGAACGCCTTGGATACCTCCGGCTTATCTACCCTGGTAACGCCAGTGCCGTTGACCAGGTACGGCTGGTGCGCGTAGACGGTCCCGGCAGCACTTACGGCCATGAGCGTTGACATCAACCGGAGACGTGAGATTCGGACGCATTCAGGCATCTTGCCTCCTCGGACGCTAGGTTCACGTGCGTTGTTCCGGCGGTCCCGCCTCCGGATCCCGGCCGTGCTTGATGAAAGTGCCGTGGCGATACTCATCGAACGCACGGTCGAGTTCAACCTGGGTGTTCATGACTATCGGCCCGCCCCACGCGACCGGCTCGTTCAATGGCCGCCCGGAAATGAGCAGCAGGCGAACCCCGGAGTCACCTGCGGTAACCGCGACCTCGTCGCCGGCGCCGAACAGGACGGCGTGCCCGGATCCGATGCCATTGCCGCCAGCTTCGAACCGGGCGCTGCCATCAGCTACATAGGCAAATGTGCGATGGTCGCGCGGAATCGCGTGCCGGAACTCGGCGCCTGGTGCTAGGCTGATGTCGAGATACTCGGGGTCCACCACGATATCCTGGACCGGACCGCGCACTCCGGCGACGCTGCCACTCACAACTCTGATTTGGACCCCGGACGCAGGCCGGACCTCGGGGATGTCCGCGTGCCTAACGTCACGGTAGCGGGGAGGCATCATCTTGTCGCGCTTAGGAAGATTCACCCACAACTGGAACCCGCGCATCCGTCCTCTGGCTCGGCGCGGCATCTCCTGATGGATGATACCGCTGCCTGCCGTCATCCACTGGATATCACCCGACCCGATCACCCCGCTGTTGCCGAGGCTGTCGCCATGCTCGACCTCCCCATTAAGCATGTAGGTTACGGTCTCAATGCCACGATGGGGATGCCACGGAAACCCGGCCAGGTAGTCATCCGGGTCATCCGATCCGAAGTCGTCGAGCATCAGGAACGGGTCGAGCTTCGGGACCTCTTGGTACCCGAAAGTGCGACTCAACCTTACCCCTGCTCCTTCCAACATCTGTCTGCTGGGCAGAACTTCCTGCACTTCTCGCGCATTCTTCCTGGGCATGTCTTCTCTTTAGACGCGGTAGGGCGGGTTCAGGACTCGGCGAGACAGCGGCCGACGTTCAGTCGTAGAGCGAATCCATGCCCGGCTTGCGGTTCTCGCGGGCGCGGCGGACCACGGCCTCAATCCGGCGCTTCCGGGTCGCCTCCTGTTTGGCCTCCATGACCCAGCCCGCATACATGTTTCGATAGGTCCGGGCAAAGCCCCGGAAGTTGCGCCACGCCTCGGGATCGGCGCGGAGTACCTTCGCCAAGTCCGGGGGAACGGCGTACTCCCGCCGGTTGGAATACGCCGCCTGCCACTTGCCGGACTTGCGTGCCTCTTTGATGGAAGCCAGACCTGCAGAACACATTCTGCCCTCGGCTATCAGCCGCTTCACTTTGGTCTTGTTCACTTGAGACCAGACACTGCCTTTGCGCCGCGGGGTCCAGCGCTGCCGGAACTTCTCGGCGTCCACGGCGTGTATCTGGCCGTCTATCCAGCCGAAACAAAGCGCCTCGTCCAGCGCGTCCCGGTAGCGCAAGCCACCCTTCGCGCCCTTCTTGTACATGTAAACCCACTCGCCCTGCGACTTCGCATGGTTGCATTCAAGCCACTTCCGCCACTCGGCGGCACTATGGAAATCAAGAGGCTCAGGTGGGTTCACGTGGGGTTCGGGTGTGGCCATTCGGGTTTGATTCGTCATTCTGACTTCGACCTTCGGACGTCCGTTCTCGCCATCCGTCGAGAACGGAGAGGGCGGGATTCGAACCCGCGGTACCCTTACGAGTACACATGCTCTCCAGGCATGCCCATTCGGCCGCTCTGGCACCTCTCCGTGAAGATAGGGATCAAGGGACGAAGGGATCGAGGGATCGAGTGCCGACGCTCTATCTCTTTATCCCTATATCCCTTTATCCCCAGCCTTTGCAGCTTATCCGATGCTGCCCGGCTGTCAAACCTGAAGTTACTTGATCAGGACCAGCGTTCCCGTCTTCACCGCGTCGACTATGCTCCTTAGCGACATCGAGTCGAGTTCGATGTAGTTGTGGTCAATCGCCTCGGCCGGCACCTCGTCGCTCACCTTGCCGTGAATCACGATGTCGCCACCGAGGAAGAGCGCGCCCGCGCCAAACGCGCCCCTCACGCTGCGTCCCGCCGAGTCGAGCGGCGGGGTTACCCCTTCGAGCCGGTACAGCCAGTCCGGCCGGTACCACATCGTCGGAACCTGTCTGTTCAGGACCTCGAGCGTCGCCCTGGGCAGAGCCGAGTACTCATCCTGGTCCTCCCGCATCTGACGGAAACGGTACTTCGTCTCCAGAACGGTCTTATCCTGAACCGCGAGCGTGAGCCTGCGCTCTCCACGGTTGATGACAAGATAGGGCTCGCGCCGCGACAGCGAAGCAATGCGGTAGTTCAGGTACTCCTTGTCCTGTTCAAGCTTCGCCTTGACCGTCTGCAGGCTGTCATACTGCCCGGCAACGGCGTGTGCCTCTGCGTCGGCCTCGCGGGCTGCGCGCAGCAGTTCGTGCTTCCCGACCGCGTCGGCCAGCCTGACCAGTGCGACGCTCCCTACTATGGTCGCTACCACTGCCAGAAAGCCGTTGAGTCTCCTGCCCATCAGAAGATGAACACCTTGGTACCGACCGGCACCGAATCGTAGAGCACCTTCAGGTCATTGTAGCCGACCCGGATACAGCCGTGGGTGACACTCCGGCCGAGCAGATTCTCCTGCGGCGTCCCGTGTATCATCACGCCGCCGCCCAAATCCAGCAGGAACGCACCCAGCACGCCCTTCTCCCTGCGCAGGGGCGAATTGAGAGACGGAATCGACTCTCCCTTCTCAAGGAATGCCCAGTCGGGCTTGATCCAGATCGGGTCCTTCTTCTTGCGGATGACGCTCATGATTCCGCGCGGGGTCTGAAACACCCACGTCTGGTGCCGGAACTTAAGCGTATCGTTCTTGCCGGTAGAGATGGCTGCCTCGAGCAGGACATCCTGCCCGCGCCGCAGCGACAGCCGGTTGCTGTTCGGGTTGACGACTATGTAAAGCTCATTGGTGAAAGCGGTCGCGAACTGGTCGGCGAGTTCCTGTAACGATCCGTTGAGCGCCTCAATTTCGGGACCGAGTTTCGGCAGTTCGAGTCGCATCATCAGGATGCTGGACCGGGTTTCGTACAACCGGTAGGTCAAACGCAGCAGGTCCAGCCCGATGCTCTGCTTGATCGGGTAGTAGACCTCTGACCAGACCAGCACCATCGCCGCAAGAAAGATGATGCCGATTGACTTGACGGGACTCATGAGGAAATGACGAATGGCGAATGGCGAGTGCCGAATTCAGGGATTGGATGCAGACCGCTTGCGCCTGGGAGTTTCACTGATGCCAGCGGGCACGCTTGCCGCGGACATCAACGTGGATAAACGCACCGTGCGAACGGGTACGGCTGTACCAGCCGATGCCGCCGGCCAGTTCCGGGTACTTCGCCTCCAGCTCTTCGGCGTAGGCGGCGAGTACCTTCGCATCCTTGCGGTTCGACTGGCCGTCGTGGTTCAAGTCGTCAAGCTGACCGTCGTTGTTGGCATCGACTATGATATCCGCGGCCCCGCCGTAGATGTGGGCGCTGTTCCGGCCGTAGCGCACGCGCTGGTTGTATGCCGGCGGACGATAGCCGCTGAACACGGTGAGCCGGTCGAGCTTATGGCCGCGGCTCTGCACGAGGTCAGTGAGCAGCTCGAGTTTGATCAACAACTCCTCGCGCAGTACCGTGTACCTGGGGAAACCGTTCATCGACCGCGGCGCGAAGTCACGGAGCGTGTAGCGCGGCGATACCGGCGTGTCGAGGTTGTCAGGCGTGGTGACTATGAACCCCCTGGGCTTCCTGAAACTGGGGAACTCCTCGGTGGGCTTGGGATACCTGCCGATACTGACTCCTCGGATGCAACCCTTCTTGTCCAGGCTGTCAAAGGGGAGCATAACGAAGGCGTTGACGCGGCGGGCCGTGGTCCCGCTCATGAGCATGATCGGATACATGCCCGGCTCATCCGGCGCGACCCAGCAGGTTGCGTTCCCCAAATCCACCAACTCCCCGGCGGCCGCGACCCAGCCGCTGCTGTTCGCGTCGTCCGACGTCGCCAACCGGAGCGTCTCGCCCGGCAGCACGAACCGGCCGATATTGTCCCAATCGTAGACGTAGCCATTGATGTCAACCGCGAGCCTCGGCCTGACCTGCGCTCTTACGGTGGCATCACTGAGGGTGGCGCCGGCTGCGACGCCGGCGAGGAGAACCCAGAAGGCTGCAAACGCGCGCAATATGCTCCTTTAGGCCAATCGGCCCGACGCACAGGCACAGGCCGAAGGCGCTGGAGTATAGCGGCACCAGCCAGCCGAGTCAATCCAGCCCGCACCTGCCATTAAATCCGGTCGTATCACTCACTCCCGCATAGGCAATGGAACCCCCTCTCCTCCTCCCTTCTGCTTCCTCCCACCGAGGACAAGTGAGGACTGAAGGTGGAGCCCTACCATTACATGCGCGAGGCCAGGCGGAACCTCCGTATGGTCGAAACCCGTAGAACCCGGCACAAAGTCTGGAATAGACATCGGGACGCAGTCCGGCAAACTGCCCGGCGAATTGCCCTGCAGGTAGTTCTGTAGATAGCCCTGCGGGCAGTCCCGCAGGTTGCGGCCGGGACAGCGGTGCGGGTGACTCGGCAAGTCGAGCTCCGGATTGTCTACCGAACCACGAACCGGGTTGACTCCCGAACCATCCTGCACACTGCAGTGGAGTGAGCTCCGCACATCGCCCGCCAAGTCCTGCCCCGAACTGCCTCCGGAATCCCCTCGCGGGTGATCTCGCAAACAACCTCCCGAACCGTCCCCGGAGCGACCCCCTATGTGACCGGCAGAGCGACCTCAACCTTCTTTGACACCGTGTCTTACCGCCTGTCCCCGCCATTGACCGCGTGAGATTGTTCAGTATCATGCGATGGATGGACGCGGTCAGATGAAGAGATCAAAAGAGGCGTTCAAGTTCACGCCCGAACTGGGCGAGCGCCTGCGGCAGCTCCGTTTCAAGGCCGGGGTCACGCAGCAGGAACTGGCCGTCCTGATGGGCAGGCAGGGCAAAGGCAATCATCGCCTCGTGGGCATGCTGGAGCTAGGCAAGGTGCCCTACCCATCGCTTGGGTTCGTCGCCGACTACCTGCGCGCGTGTCGGGCCTCGTTCAGCGACATCCTGGACCCGCTCAATGCCTACACCCTGCAGCCGACAGTGCTTGAGCAGCGCGGATACAAGCGTGTCCGCAGTCTCGCGCAGAGGCTGTCGCGGAACGTGGCCGGGGCCGTCGAAAAGTACGACCACCGCATCGTACGTGCGAAGCTGACAACCGAGCCGGTGCGGAAGCGACTGGCGCGGGTCAGAGCGTATGCGCGGGGGCAGGAAGCCCAGCGCCAACTGAGCCGGCTGGTTGAATCCGAGATAGCGGCCGCGGGCCTTGGGTCGGTCTCACCGGCGGCGGTCTACCTGCGTGTCTACGCGCGCAAGCTGTGGCGGCTGGTCAGCCGCAGCAAAGATAACGACAAGCTGAGACCCAAACTGGAGAAACTCGAGCGCTGGGCGACGGACGTCAGCATCCAGTCGCACCCCCTCTTTCCCGTACTCACCGCCCGCGTCAAATCCGCCGCCGCCGAACGCCCTCGCTAGCCGCGAGGCGGCTCTCGCCCACCCCTTTTCTCCCTGCGTCCTGGCTCCGGTCTCTACCTCAACCTTAACCTCAACCTTGCCCTGACCTACCTCGCCACCACGACCTTCTGACAGCTCACGGCCAACGGCTCGCGACTGACGGCCCGGACGAAGTAGGTGGCCCGATGACAGCCGGCTCACATCATTCGCGCCCGGCTTCAGGTCCGAGACCTCTCTTCTGCTTGTGTGGCGGAGCGAACTTGTGCTTGAGCGGTCCGCCGGAAGCAGGGCACTGCGGATGCCCGTCGCCGATATCGTCCCCGTTGGCTTGACGCGGGGTGGCGCGGCAGTAAACTAAGGCATGGATATTCGTCACTACCGGTTCAATCGCATCACCCTTGACCCCAACAAGTGCTTCGGCAAGCCTTGCATCAGGGGCATGAGGATGCCGGTTGCCTCCATCCTCAGCTACCTGGCTTCCGGTATGACCGTGGACGAGATACTCCGCGAGTGGCCGGAGCTTGAGCGAGAAGACGTACATCAGGCCCTGGCGTACGCCTCGTGGGCGATGGAGGAACGCGTAGTCTCGCTGGAGCCGGCGGGCGCCGCTTGAAGTTCCTCCTCAACATGAACCTGCCGCGCGCGCTCGGCAGGCATCTGTCGTCAAGAGGACATTCCTGCCGCCACGCCGGTGATATCGGGCTGGCTTCCGCCGACGACGAGCGCATTGTCGCCGAAGCCCGGCGCACGCGAGAGGTCATCATCACTCACGACCTGGACTACGGTACTATTCTCGCCTTCTCTGGCGAAGACGCGCCGTCGGTCATCATCATCCGGATGACAAACACCCACCCTGACCGTCTCCTGTCTCGGCTGACTGCGGTCCTGGCCGATGTGGAACGCGCCCTGGCCGGAGGAGCCATCGTGGTTCTGGAGGATGCCGCGGCCCGGGTTCGACGGCTACCCATCGAGTAGCAGCAACTGTTGCCGAGACCTTGCAGAGACCCGTTGAATCGGTTCGGGCTCTCGCCCGCCCCTCTCGATATCATTTGGCCTTCTCTACCTCAGCCTCAACCTTAACCTCGACCTCTCACCGCTCACCTCGTCACAACCTCCTTCCGGACTGCTTGGGCTTGAGCTTGCGCTTGGGTCTCTCTCACGAAGCACACCCCCGGCGCCAGCGCCCGCACATCATTCGCGCCCACTCGACATCACGCACCCGTCAGCCCGCGGCTGCGACGCCCACGTCCTCGCCAAGACCCGCAAGGATGTCTTTGACGCTGAGGCATCGAAACCGTAGGCAGTGCGCTGGAACCTGACCAGCGGCCACTCGTCCGGCCACTGCAACCTGCCAACTGGCAACTGGAAACTCGCGGCGAAGCCGCGTGACGTCTTCGACGTGGAACCACCGAAACCGTAGCCGTTGCGCGATCCGGCAGAGACCGGCGACACACCTTGACTGTCACGGCAGCAGTGAACTCAGTCCTCGCGGACCTGAGAAGGTTTGACCCGGTGTCGAGCATGCCCTAGAATGGCCCTATGCAGAAGAACAGACGGACAAACGCTGAAACGGTTGGCCGGTTCATCGTGACCGACCCGGCTATCTGCCACGGCGAGCCGGTCTTCCGCGGCACCAGAATCCTGGTTGCCGACGTTCTTGAGCAGGTCGCCACTGGGATGGCCTGGGAAGCGATAGTCGAGGAGTGGCGCGGCGCTGTCAAGCCCGAGGCGATTGCCGAGGCAGTTCGCCTCGCCCGTGAGGCTTTGGTGGTTCACGCACCGGAACTCATGCCGGCGTGAACGTTCTCGACGAAAACATCCCGGACAGCCAGCGTCAGCTCCTGCGCGGCTGGCGCATACCAGTCCGGCAGATTGGTCACGAGGTTGGCCGCGCCGGTGCCAAAGATGACGCCGTCATCCCGCTGCTGCACCGACTCGGGCCGGTGACATTCTTCACTCGTGACCTCGGCTTCTACGACAGGGAGTTGTGCCACAGCCGCTATGCTGTCGTCGTGCTCGCGGTCGGGCAGTACGAGACCGCCAGCCTTATTCGCCGTGTGCTGAAGCATCCGGGACTGAAGGCATCGAGCCAGCGCCTTGGCAAGGTGATACAGGCGAGCCACACCGGCCTGCGATACTGGGAGCTTCGCGCCGCCGAGGAGATATTCCTCCGCTGGCGTCCGTAGCCCTCTCTGCCGCGATCATCCTGCAGTCTCACCTACAGCTTCGCCTGCCTCTCATCGCCGGCAGTCACCACGGTCTTGGCTTCCGGCCTTTGGCTCTAGACCTGCTGTCCGCTCCAGCTTCCGGCTCTCTGCCGCCTACTGACTGCGGGTCGTTACCCTGACCGTGAATCCGGGGCGGGCTCCCGCCCGCCCCTCTCGATATCGTTCGGCTTTCTCTACCTCAACCTTAACCTCAACCTTGCCCTGACCTACCTCGTCACCACGACCTTCCGGACCGCTTGCGGCTGGGAGCTTGCGGCTTGTGGTTGCTCGCGGACGAAGTAGACGCCAGGCACGACTCTCCTGCCCGCATCGTCACAGCAGTCCCAGACCATGCGTGCGCGTTCACCCTGAGTCGGAACAGCCAGACTTCGGACCTTTGCCCCAGTCGCGTCCACCAGCGTCACGGTCGCGCGTCCGCCTGCAGGCGTCATCAGGGATATCCGTGTCGGCCCGCAGGTCGGGTTCGGGGAGATGCCCAACGATCTGCCGTGGGAATAGGGCGCAGCGGGTTCAGCCGCGCCGATGACCCCGTTTCTGGTGGAACATGGCACCTGACCTTCGTTCAACTGGCAGCGGAGTATCTCTATCGGTGCCACACCACTGACAGTGTCTACAACAACTCTGAACCTAAGCAGCGTGTCCCCGGTCTTCAGCGGGTCGATACCGGCCATCGCCACCAAAAGGCTGCATCTGAACGGCGTGGCGTACACAAACCAGCCGCTCGGAACGACATCGCCTCGCGTGACCGATGAGTCCGGTAGTGACAATCGCACGCTGTCCAGTCCTATCGCGAGGTCAACGGCAACAACGCCCTGTCCCACATGACTCGATATCAAGACCGGTACAGTAATTGTGTCTCCGCCGTGCGCAGGCAGCGTGTCCGGCAGCCAGACTCGTACGACCTGTGCGGACACACTGCCCGCCAGCGCCGCAATCACAAGCGCCATCAGCGTCGTCTTCATGCCATCCTCCCCTATCTCTGCACCAGCGTCACCTTGCGCTGGAACTGCTGATTGTCAGTCTGCATCCTGATGAAGTAGATGCCATTGGACAACTGCCTGCCTCTGGCATCTTTGCCATCCCACACGGTTGTGTAGCTCCCTGCCGGCAACTCACGATCCATCAGCGACCGTACAACCCGACCCGTCACGTCATACACGTTGAGACTGACACGCGTGGCGATGGGCAGTCCATATCCAATGCAGGTTCCCTCGCCGAACGGATTCGGCCTCGGCGCGGCCAGGAAGAATGTCGCCGGCAGGTCCTTCTTGTCGCCCATCGCGCCATCCTCTGCGGCCAAGCCCGGCGGGGACTGCCCTTCGTTGAGCACCAGCCAGACGATTTCCGCTAGCGGCTCCCGGCTGACGGCCGACGGCTCACCGATGTCCGCCGACCGCTCACCGCCTGCCGCTGACGGCTCACGGCTCATGGCCACGATGGTCGGAGCGGTCTCCTGACTGCGGCTGTTCAAGGTCGTGCCGGGCTTCGTAGCTGGAGCCTGGGGTTTGAGGCCTGGGGCTTGAGCCACGGCGCCTGCCGCCGGCTCAAATGCCAGTTCCAGCAGGGTCACGTCGCCGTCCAGCTTCCGGGTTCCTGCCATGCTGATACGCACGAGTCCTTTGTAGTCCGTGGCAGCCACCATGAAACCGTCGGTCTGGTCCGAGGTGCGTACGCCGCGCAGAGTGTACCGACCGGCATCGTAGCGCACCATGATGTCCGCTGACACGGCGTCTCTAGCTTTCTTTGCCACGACGGCGAACATGTACTCGTCTTTCGGCCTCTCGATCCGGGTTGGAGTAGCCGCGACCTGTTGCAGGTCTCGCGGGCGGCCGCTCAGCACCGTGGCCTGTGCGCGCTGCACCTCAACGCTTGTGCCTCCTGACGATGACGGCATGTTGAGGTCAAAGCAGGTGACTCCCCCAACTCCCGCTGTGCCGGTCCATGCGGCAAGCAACTGATTGCCCGGCCAGTTGCCGCTGGGGTCGCCGTACATGATACCTTCATAGTCCTGGTCGGTCTGGTTCTCCCAGACCGAGTCGTAGCTGCGACTAGACGGCATGAAGACCCAGTCAACTGTGTCGCCGCCAGTCCTTGCGCCGACTGGGAAATGGCTGCGCCTGGCCACGGCGTACTCGAGTATCCGCTGGGCATCGAAGGCTGATATCGTGCTGTCTCCAGTCACGTCCGCGGCGATGAACTGCATACTGTCGAGCGTATCCCGATGCAGGGCGTGGGTCAGTACCAGGAACGCGTCATAGGCGGTAACCGCTACCTGCCGTGACGGCTCGCGCCTTAGCGGGGCTACTGTGTAGTCCTGAAACATCGGCAGGTTGGTCACGGCGTAACCGCCAAACTGCCCGGTCTCGGTCGTGTCTGTCCGACCTTCGGCTACCAGCTTCACGCCCGGCACCGGCCGGCTATTGGAGTAGTACGTCACGTTGCCCGTGATGTCGGCCCGCGCCTCCACGATGAACCACCACTTCGGCAGGAACCCGCTGTGCCTGTCGCTCGAGTCTATCGCTTCCACTCTCCAGTAAAACGTAGTGTCAGCAAAGGACAGGCTGTCCGGTACGGTGAACGTCGTGTCGCCAATCCCGCTCGTCTCGACCACGCACGGCAAGAAGCTGTCGTTGAGTGATATCTGCAGCCGGTAAGTCACCGGCCCAGCCGGGCGTGACCGGCTGAAGTTGGCGAAGCTGGCAATCCCCAACTTGAGCACAGTGTCCGCTGCCACGTTGGTCCAGACCAGGCTCGGCGTGCTGTCGTACACCATGTCGCCGTCGTACGGCAGTACCTGGAGTGGTGTCGGTGGTATCATCGTATCCACGATGAACCGCGAGCGCGCGCTGATTCCGCCGACATTACCCGCGCCGTCGGTGGCCTGTACCCGCCAGTACACCAGCGTTGTGCTCTCCGGCAGCGCCACCTGCAACCAGTAGGCAGTGTCATAGATGTTTGGGTACAGACCCAGCGTGTCAGAGAACAAGCTGTCGTGCGACAACTGCACCAGATAGTGGCCCCAGTTGCCGCCCGACGCGGTCCAGATGAGCCACGGCTTGCGGCTGCCGACGACTTGGCTGTCTGCAGGCCAGCACAGCACCGGCGCGGCCGGAGCGGTTACGTCTACCGTGAACTGGTAGGACGGCTCTTGGTAGCCGTAGGTGTTGCCAAAGGTGTCGTACGCGGCGACCCGCCAATACCACGCACCCTCATCCAGCGCCATCGAATCCGGCACCGTCACAGTTATCGTGTCCAAGCTATCAAAGGTCACCAGCCCTTGCGTGAACTGCGGATTGCGGGCGAGTTGCAGCCGGTAGAACCCGGTATCGGTCCACGTCGAGTCCCACCAGAACTCCGGCGTCGCGTCCTTCAGGTACGACCGGTTGACCGGCAGATTGCCACCGGGAATCGGCGGCGGTGTGGCCGCGACCACTGACACTACGTTCGACAGCGCCGACACATTCCCCGCCTCGTCAGACGTCTTCAACGCGAAGTAGTAGGGGGTATCCGGCTCGGGCACGCTCACGACCATGCTGTCCGTATCGCCCGCAGGCGAAGGAATCGGCTCCCCAGCAACCGCGAGGCAACTGTCCCAAGCGCTCGGTGTGATTGGTGACTGGCTGAACCTTATGTCATAGGCCGTTGCTCGCCCGCTGGAGCTGTCATCGCCCGTCGCACTCCAGCGGAGGAACACCCGTCGACTTCTTAGGATCGCGGACCCAAGCAGGCTATTGACGCCCATCGGTGAGACCGTATCTAGGGATGGCTGTGCGAACGCAGCGTACGTCCCGAATCGCCCGATACGAGAATACAGCTCGTTCTCGCCGGGGACACACGTAGACGGAACCAACGCCCACGTCGCACCATCGGGTTGCCAGTAGTAGAGCTGGACACTCGTTTCGTCCTTCCCCGATACGTCTTCATCGCCGTAGTAGATGACGACTGAGACGCTGTCAGAGAACAGGCTGTCATTCTCACTGGATCCGAAACTCTGCACGCTGCCAACAACCTGCAGTGACGGCGGTGCGATCGGCGCAGCTCCGAATTGAGAAAGAGCGCAGAAGCTCCTAGCGACGGCGCATGCGCTCTCCGGTAGACTCAGAGCGAGATGCCCATCGCCGCCCGAAAACTCTGACGCAGTCCAGGCCGGCTGATAGTGCACCTTGTAGTAGTAGTTCGAGACGCCGACATTAGCTGCTGTGTCGGTCATCGAGATCAGGCACGTCCCCCTGCGAGCGCCTCCAACCGCTGCGAACCCGTGGAAGTACCCGGCGGGGGTCCGCGTCATGTCAACGCGAATCGACTCGCCCTTGATCGGGTAGACGGTGGCAGTTGGACTCTGCGGGAGGCTCTCGTCAACCCAAACAGACAACTCCAATGTGAAGGACGTGTCACCGGTGCACTGAATCCCGGCTACACAGCCGGGCGGTATTGTGTCAGGTGACATTCGCGAACGCATGGCTACGGGAGAGCTGGGCCGCACGCTGCTCGCCAGCGGCGCACTGTGACCCGTCTCCTGCGAGTGGGTCTCGAATACCACCTCACAACCTTCCGCAATGTCTGGCCCATCGCGTCGAGTGTTATCCACCGGACCCGGAGGATTTCCTTCTGGATCCCAGTATGAGTAGCGGGGCAGCGATAGGCCCGCGCGAGTCAATGTGACAACGATTCCGGAGTAGTTGCCTTCAAAGCCCCGCTTCAACGCTTCCCAGCACGGCATGCCCCATTTGCAGAAGTGTTCTGTGACTGCTTCCTTTGCAGGGTCAGGTGGATACGACTCGAGGTAGAGGTAGGACCCCGACATCTCTCGATCCAACCTCTCCCGGTCCATTAGCCCGTAATTGTCCGGGAACTCGGTCGAATTCGAGTAGTCCCGATAGGTCCAGTCCCTGTGTACTTGCTGATGCAGGATATTCTCGTACTCATCATAAAAGCCCAAGGCGTAGTGTCCAAACTCATGTATCAGTGTCTGCCCCAGTGGAGGTGACCACCCGAAGTCGTCGCCCATCTCGATCTGACCTCCTAGCCCCAGCGGACTCCGGATGCCAAAGAACGGTAGCCAGATGTTCAACGGGAGACTGAACAACGCCGGGAAGTTAGTCGAGGCTTGGTATACGCCTTCGTCGAAGACAACGTCGGCGATCTCCTCGCGGTCCCAGTCATCGTACACGGCGACCTTGCCAAGCATCATTTGACCATCGGTCACATCCAACAGGTAGTCCGACGCGAACGAGAAGTAGTCAGCTATCTGCGGTTCTTGCCCGGATCCGACCGACCATCCCACCGTCGCAACCAGATTCCATTTGAACAGAGCGTGCGCCAGGTTGAGGTCGATGTCTCCGACGGTGCCACTGACCTTGTAGGGCTGCCAGTCCCACTTGCTGCCAGACTTCTGTAGAGTCTTCGTATCCATCCACAGCTCGTACATTGTGTTATCGACGTCCTCGTGGCCAGGCTTGACTGCAGGTTCTGTGTAGACCTTCTTCTTTGCCCAGACCATGTCATTCTGCCGAAGGTTCTCGATTCGTACCTCGCCGCGGGAATCGGTCAGGCTCTGCTGCGCTACTCCGTTCACATACACGCTGCATCTCGCGACCGGATTGCCGTCGTTCTTGACCCGGACGATGCGGGTCTGCGGTCCGCCGACCCAGCCGGTATTGCGATTGTCATGATGGAACTTCGGCCAAGGGCTGTTTGCTAGCGGCGCGGAGCCGTATATCGCAAGGAGCTTGTCGTTTTCCCCGACATAAACAGTGCCGTCGCTGCCAATCGCGGGGGCAGACCAATCGCTCTCGTCGCTGGTTTCGTAGTCCCACCTATGCGTCCCGTCCGAGTTGACAGCGTGCAAGACTCCATCGTCGTGCACATAGATCGTGCCATCGGCCGCGATGGCTGGCGCCGTCCCGTCGTTGCCTGCGGGGTAACTCCACTTGAGCGAGCCACTTGCCTTGTAGGCGCGCAGGTACCCACCGCTGCAGATGTAGATAGTCCCGTCGGCAGCAATGGCCGGATCTGTCGTGGATGGCCCAAACGTACGCGACCACTTGATGGTGCCATCAGGCCGGAATGCATAAAGCACGCTGCTTGAACCGACGTAGATTGTGCCGTCGCTGCCTATTGCCGGCGAGTGCCAGTTTCCGTCTGTGTGGTGCGACCACTTCAGCGTGCCGCTGGGATTGACCGCGTAGATACAGCTATCGCCACCGACGATGTAGATCGTTCCGTCAGTGGCAACCGCCGGGTTTGAGCTCGCATATCCGGGCATGAACTTCCACCTTAGCGCGCCGTTCGGGTTGATTGCGTAAAGGACATGATTGCCAGACCCTACGTAGACTGTCCCATCACTGCCAATGGCTGGCGTCGAATACACTACCCATCCGGTGCGGAACCACCACTTGAGCTTGCCGTTCGGTTTGATGGCGCTGACGCCGTCCGCGTCACCGACATAGACGGTTCCATCACTGCCGACGATCGGCGACGAGTATGCGCAATAGCCTGGCACCATTGCCCACTTCCTGGTGCCGTTGGGATTGATGGCGAACAAGGAGTCATGCCAGTATGCACCGATGTACACCGTGCCGTCGGGGCCAACGGCCGGGCTCCAGCAACCCCAGGCTGGGTATGACCACTTGAGTGTACCTGGTGTTCCGGCCAGCACCATGGAGACGAAGAACAGCGAGAGAGCAGCTACGCGTACCATTCTGTTAGACACGTCGGCCTCCTTTGCCCAGCGAATGATGCACCGAATACGCGGTCAACTCGTCGGCGGCCTGTCTGTTCTCGGGGGAGCGGGCTTCAAGCGAAGCGGCCCGGACTCCCACGCCGTCAGGAGTCGACCGAGCCGTGCATATTATGGACTTCTCCGTGCCGGAGTCAAGCCGTGACGCCCGCCGGTATCCAGCCCGGCAGGCGGGAGGCAGGGAAGGTCTTAAGAGTGAGCCGCCTGCCAAGAGAGGCAGACGGCTCGCAGACAGAAAGGGCTGAATCCGGAAGGTAGGCGCTACTCCTCGAACGACTCGTCCGTCGCTGCCGGTCCGCGGTAGGAGAGCGAGATGCGATGGGTCATGCCCAGCTTGCCGTAGGGCGCGAAGGCGTAGTCTACACCGATGCCCTGCCAGGATATGCCCAGCCCGGCACGCAGACCCGAGAACCCGGCATAGTCCGACCCGGTCCGATACCCGACCCTGAGCGCTACGAACTCGACCGGCTTGCACTCTACGCCGGCGGCAATACCCGGCTTCTCGGACTCAGAAACAACGAAGTCCTGCGTAACACCGACGATGCTGTAGTCGTAGCGCCAGCCGACGTGCCCCTGCACCGGCAGTCCATAGACTTCATCGTAGAGCTGAGTCATGGGCCCTACATTGGTGACCGAACCACCGACCTTCAGTCCTTCCAAAGGGGTCTTGTACATTGCCCCCACGTCGAACGCCCAGGCCGAGGACGAGAGGCTCTCCATCTGCTGGTGAATGAACTTCAGCCCGAAGCCGAACGCGAAGTCGCCGAAGCTGCGGCCGTAGCCGGCAGCGAGCGACCAGTCGGCCGCCGAGAATACGTAGTCGGGGATGGTTTCGCCGCGAATGTTGACGCCCTGGATGGAACCCGAACCCCAGTAGTCGAACGCTAGTCCGAACTTGCCGAGTTCCTCGTAGCCGAACACGCCTGCCACGTATTCGTGGTTCATGCCGAGGAACCACTGGTTGTGCGACAGCAGCAGATCGAATGATGGCACGTTTGCGAGCCCGGCCGGGTTGTAGTAGAGCGCCGAGGCGTCGTCGATGTAGGCCGCAGCCGCCTCGCCCAAACCCACAACCCGCGGCCCGACCGGTATCTTCAGGAACGCAACACCGGTGTTGGCTAGAAGCAGCGCAGGCACGAGCAGGAACAGAAGCAGCGTCTGTCTCACACCATCTCCTCCTCGAAAATGGGGACAGTCCCTCGGAGCAGCTACGTCGGACGTGCCGGGGGCACCGTAGGAACGAGCGCTGCGGTACAGTCCCCATTTTCCGGGCCGCGCGAATCTGCGTTTATCTGTGTTCATCTGTGGTTCACCTCACCCCTTCACCTGATGACCGAGAGCTTGCCCTTGACGTAGCTCTGGCCGTCCTTGGAGACGACGAGGTACGCGTAGATGCCGCTGGCTACCTCTGCTTTCCATTTGAGGTGGCCGTCGCCCTTCTCGGTGTCCCGCCAGACCTCTTGCCCCGACGCGTCGTAAACGATGACGCGTGCTCCCGCTGTCAGCCCCTGGAAGTGAATAGCGTCGTGACCCAAGCCGTGGTTGGGCTTGAACGGAATCGGCGCGACCCCGAGCGAGTCGAGGGTCTGCCGGTACTCCGGGCCGCGCACGCCGAGGCGGAAGCTGTCCCGCATGCGGAACCCGAGGGTGTCGTAGGCGTTGATGGTGACGCAGCCGCGGTACTGGTCGAGCGGCGTGCCGACCGGCACGACCAGCGCAAGCGTGCATTCCACCGCCTGCCCGACCTCCATGTAGGACGGCAGGTTGAGTATGTAGATGCTGTCGACCGTATCCTGCGGAGAGCAGAAGTAGGCGTCGAAACCGGTAATCATCAGCGGCGACCGGCTCGGCCCGTCGAGTGAATCCGGGTTGTAGGAGATGTCGGTGTTGACGAGTATGAACCTGGCCTTGGCGTAAGGATGGTAGACGGGACCGGCCGGCTGCGTGCGCAGGTCCATCGTGCCGCGGACCACGTCCAGCCGGTCGTTGTCCACGTCGATGTCCCCGAGCTTTGTCACGAGCGCGTGGAATGTCTCGTCGATCAGGAAACCGAGCGAATCCCTGGCCGTGATGTTGATCGGCCCGGAGTAGTCGCCATCGGGCAGGTCAGGAGGCACGAACACCGCAAGCGTACAGACGATCGTCTGTCCCTGCGCGAGGTATGCAGGCAGGTTCGGAATCAGGATGCTGTCGATAGTCCCGCGCGGGCCGGTCAGAACCCCGGTGAAGTCGAACGAGTGGACGAAGGAGCGGCTGGGCCCATCGGCCGTGTCCGGATTGTAGGAGCCGCTGGTGTTGGCGAGCATGAACTCACCGAGCGCGTACTCGGTGTACAGCGGCGGCGGGCCTTGCGAGACCAGGTGGCATCTGACCCGCATCGTATCATTCGAGACGTCGAGCGAATCGTTGTCCACGTCGATGTCACCGAGCTTGGTCACCAATACGTAGAACGTCTCCTCCACCGGCGCGCCGGTCGAGTCCTTTCCCGTGATGGTGATTGGCCCCGAGTAGTCGCCATCCGGCAAAGCGACCGGCACGAACACCTCCAACGTGCAGATTGCTGTCTGTCCCTGACCGAGCGACGCAGGCAGGTTGGGAATGAGGATGCTGTCGATGGTTCCACGCGGGCCCGTCAGCGAGCCGGCGAACCTGAACGAGTCTACTCGCGAGAGGCTGGGCCCGTCGGCAGAGTCAGGGTTGTAGGACATGCTCGTGTTCGCGAGGATGAACTCACCGAGCGCGTACTCGGTATACTCCGGCGGCGGGCCGGAGGAAAGCAACCGGCACGTCACCCGCATCGTGTCGTTCGCCACGTCGAGCGAGTCGTTGTCTACGTCGATATCGCCGAGGACCTTCACCACCCGGCCGTGAACCGAGTAGATATTGCCGCCGACCGAGTCTTCGCTGAAGTCCTGCCAGACGAGGAAGAAGTGCGTGATCGTATCTCCGGACGAATCGACCTTGGCCTGCACGAACAGCGACGGCGAATAGAAGTTGTTGCCGAAGTTGCCGGAGCTGATGCCGGTGAACGTGCTGATGAGCGACTGGCTGGCTGAAAAGCGCTGCGCCGAGTCGCTGTACGCGGCAAGGTGAATACCGTAGGAGTTGGCACTCTCCGGGTTGTCGTGCCAGGCGGCGACCATGATGCCCTGCGGGTCCATCCTGATGACCGGCTTGAAGTTGTCGCAGCGCGCGCCGGTGTCCGGCATCCACCAGTTCACCCGCTGGTTTGCACTGGCAGAGAAGCTGTCAACTGCAATGCGGGCAAACCAGACGTCCGGGTTCCCATTGCCGCCCGCGCGGCGCGAGTCCTCCCACGAGATGAGCACCTCGCCCGTACCCGGGTTGCAGGTTATCGATGGGTTGCCGCGGTAGACGCCGGAGGAATTGTCGTTGACCACGATATCCGCAGGCAGGAACGTCGCGCCGTGGTCGAGCGACCGGTTGTAGCCGATCCATGGATGCGGGTCCTGGTTGGTGCCGCCGGTGCCGCGGGCCCAGGCACAGTGTACCCGACCCTGGTCGTCGACCGCGATGTGTGGATTGCGATTGACGTTGTCCGGGTTCTTGTCAACAATGCCAAGGTCGGCAAACGATACGCCGAGGTCAGTCGAGCGGGCGAGCTTCATCTGGATCTTGCCGGTGGCGTTGTCCGCCCAGAGCAGGTAGATGAACGCTGTGTCCGGGTCGCTGCGGCTGTCCACCGCCAGCTTGGGCTGGGGCCCGAAGTTGATGCCGGAGTTGAAGTCGTTGACCACGGTTATGTCCGGGACCTGGACCGGGCTCGTCCAGGTTGTGCCGCGGTCTGAGGATTTTGTGATGTAGAGGCGCCACGTGTTGCCGCGCCACGCCTGCCAGACTACATAGAGATTCGAGCGGTCGACCGCCATCCAGGGAAACACGTAGTAGCGCGACGGGTCCTGGCTCAGGTTGGCATCCGCTGTCCATGACCTGGCGGTGTCGAACGACGCGGCGAAGAAGACCTCGAACTGGCCGTCGTTGTCGCGGTCGTCGGCCCAGACCGAGTACAAGGTCCAGGAACTGTCCATGATTGTCTGAGGGTGGATCGCCGGGTGCCCGGACAGCCCCGGCGCGTCGTCTACCCTTACCGGCTGGTCGAAGACAATAGCGCCCTGCCAAGGAAGTGAGTCCTGCGCTATCACCACCGCTGCCAGCAACACCAGGAAAACGAAACAGGCTTTCACGCTGCCTCCTCTTTGTGCAACGACACAACGGCCGGTAGAAGCGCGAAGCGCTGTCTCGCGATTCGAGCCGCGGGTCGCGTCGCTCTGCCGGCCGGTCACAGTTGTGAGAATAGACCGCCAGCGCCTGTCTGTCAATACCGCGAATCCGTTGGTTAGAAAACTACCGGATGACGACCAGCCTGCGATAGCGTCCGCCGTCGGACGCGCGCAGGAAGTAGACGCCCGGCTTCAGGTCGGTAGCCGAGCGGCCGCAGGGGTCGTACAGCTTCATACCGGATTGCGGCCTCAGCGACCCGCATCGAAGCAGGTTAGGCCTCAGTCCGGGACCAAGAACGAAGGACGAAGGACGGGTTTCGATGACGCCGGCGCCCGGTGTGAAGCCGCGCAGGTAGTAGACGTCCTGGTTGCCCGAGCTCGCGTCGTACCAGACGACGTGGATTCCCGAATCCGCGTCACAGGCGACTGACGGGTGGCTGACGCTACCGGAATCGAGGCCAGTCAGGACCATCGGCGTGCTCCAGACTCCATTGGTATCTCGCTGGCCGTAGACAAGCTGGAAGTTGGTGCCGCCGGCCTGGCTGCACCAGACCGCGTGACAGCGCCCCAGGCCGTCGCAGGCGATGGACGGGTACTGCTGCTGGTACGGCCGAGTTCCGCCGATGCTGTCGATACCGGACCAACTGCCGTGGTCGCACATCCGGTGGTACACCTGGAAGTACCCGCTGTTCAGGGTTCTGCCGTACCAGACAACGTGTACTGCGCCTTCCGGGTCGAACGCAACCGAAGGCGCGTACTGACTCAATGCCAGGGGCATGTCGGAAACGAGTTCGACACCCTGCCAAGTACCAACGACGCGACGCCGGCAATACACCTGGTTGTAGTCACCACCGAAGTCCTTGCCTACCCAGACGACCGCGACGTCACCATTCGCGCCGGCAGCGACGGAAACCTGGTCGTGGTTGGTGGCCGCCGAGGAGACCTGCATTGCCGTATCCCAGCCGGTCGAGGGGTGCCGCTCCTTCAGGAAAACCTGCACGTACATACCGGTGTCCGGCATGCCGTGCCAGGCGACCGCAACGTCACCAGTGCCAGGCACACAGGCGACGGAAGGATATGACTGCGGCTGCAGCGTGGTGGTGGTGTCGATCTGTGTATCCGGCTTCCACGACCCGGTTGCTGCATCGAATCGCTTGTACCAGATACCGGGACCGAGATAGCTCTCCAGGTGCCAAACCAGGTGCACACTCCCTGCGCTGTCGCAGGCAATGCCGGGCCTGAAGCAGTTGGCCGGGCGGTTCGAGAGCACAGTCTCTGCCTGCCAGGCCCGCGTGTCCGCGTCGTAGCAGCGACCCCAGACCTGGTAAGGCACGTCTCGCTGGTCCAGCCAGGTCACGTAGACGCTCCCCTCGCCATCGGCAACAACGCTGTGCTGGCCCGTATAGCCGGTAACCTGGCTTGATGGGTTGGTTGTGAGCCGAATGATGGTGTCCCAGGTGACATCCACAGCGCTCGCCGACGCGAGCGCGGACAGAAGGATAGGACCTACGAGTCCTGTGGGTCTTATGCGTCCCATTGCCGCCATCAGGATATGGCCGCCCCGGCCGCCTGTCAAACTGCGCCGTCCCGCTTGACCGGGTGTCGCTTCGGTGTTACGATTCACAGATGCGTAACACTGGGAATCACGACGAAGAAGCCGGCGCGGTACGGTTCAGCGTCTCGATGGAACCGGAGTTGCTTGAGCGGTTCGAGGCCCTTCTCCGCAAGACCGGCTGGTCCCGCTCCAAGGCCATCCGCGACTTGGTCAGGAACCGGCTGGCCGAATCCGAACTGGAACGTGGTTCCGGCCCGGCTGTCGGCGTGCTGTCCTACGTCTACGGACACGACCAGCCTGACCTTGCCCATCGCCTGATGCACCTGCAGCACGGCTCTCATGCCGAGGTCGTATCTTCGACCCACGTCCACCTCGACCGGCACGAATGCCTTGAGGTCCTCATTCTGCGCGGGCCGGCGGACAAGCTGCGCCACCTCTCGGACGCGCTGCTCGCGCTCAAGGGCGTGCGCCAGGGACACCTGACGCTGACCCCGGCACGCTGCCCGCTTGCGCGCGAACACAAACACTAGAAGGAGAAGCAGATGAGTCTATTCCCTGTCCTGTTGCTGCTCGCTGCCCTGGGAGACTCGTCGGTAATGACCGTTGACGAAATCGTCGTGACGGCCGAGCGCGTGCGCCACCCGGTACGCGACGTGGCCGCGTCGGTGAGCGTCGTAACCGCTGATGACCTCGAACGCACGACCGCACGCACTGCGACGGCCGCGCTTGCCGGCCTTCCCGGCGTCTTCGTCCAGAAGACCGGCCAGTTCGGACGCACCGACATTGACATCCGCGGCACCGGCGACCGGGGCTGCCGCGTGCAGGTGCTGGTTGACGGCCGGCCCGAGAAGATGCCCATCTACGGCTGCGTCGTCACTCACACTTTGCCGCTTAACAACGTCGAGCGCATCGAGGTCGTGCGTGGGCCGCTGTCGGTGCTGTACGGCTCGGATGCGATGGCCGGCGTCGTGAACATCGTCACGCGCCGGGCCGAGAAGCCGCTGGATGCCGCCGCGCGCCTCGACTATGGTTCGTACAATACCGTCCACGGCACCGTGACCGCCGGCACGCGTCAGGACCGGTTCCGCGTCCTGCTCTCGCTGGACAAGGCAATGTCCGACGGACACCTGCCCAACTCGCAGTACAACGGCAACGACGCGTCGCTCCGCGCCGGATACGACTTCTCCTCGGCGCTCAAGCTCGACTTCGCCGGCAAGTACTTCACCGGTGTCAAGCACGAGCCGAAGCGCTCGACCGACCCAGACACGTTCGTCGCGACGGGCTGGAACCACTACCAGCGCGGCGGGCTCGACCTGACCGCGACCCTCGGCAGTGAGTCGCTCGGCGGCTTCGCCAAGCTGTACCGGACGTTCGGCGAGCATGTGTTCGACCCGAAGGATGGCTGGCATTCCACCGACTTCACCAACGGTGCAATCATCCATGGCCACCGCCGCTTCGCCTTCGACAACCTCGCGCAGGCCGGAATCGAAGTCGGCATGCTCTCCGGTACATGGATTCGGTCCGACACCAACCAGCCGACGTGGACGCGCAATCAGGCCGCGGTCTTTCTGCAAGACGAGCAGACCCTCGGACCGGTGAGCGCCAATGCGGGCGCCCGGCTGAGCTACGACGACATCGCCGGTTTCGCCTTCAGCCCCAAGGCGGGCGTGGTCGGCCGCGCGACCAGTTCCACGACCTTGCGCGCGAGCGTCAATCGCGGGTTCCGCTATGCGCCCCTCAACTACACGTCGGTCTTCCCGCCCAAGAACGAAAGCCTGAAGCCCGAAGTTTCGTGGAACTACGAGGTCGGCCTGAACCAGCAGATAGTCACGGGTGTGAACGCCGACGTGGCCGCCTTCCTGCTCAAGGGCGAGGACCTGATCGAGACCGCGTTCGTCCCGGGCCGCGTGCCGCCGGTCCAGTTCCAGAGCAAAGGCAGCTTCGCCTTCAAGGGAATCGAGGCCGGGCTGCAGATGCGTACCGGGCCGTGGCGCGGCAGTGTCGCGTACACGCTCACCGACTT
The DNA here is from genome assembly GCA_002347155.1 of Caldifarciminota bacterium UBA2258. Classification (GTDB taxonomy): domain Bacteria; phylum Hydrothermota; class Tepidihabitantia; order Tepidihabitantales; family Tepidihabitantaceae; genus UBA2258. The sequence goes on along the minus strand of DDXO01000076.1, from coordinate 80,634 downwards.
CGGCGCCAACACCCGCGCCCGCGCCGGGTCGAAGCTGAACCTCGCCGCCGGCGCGACTGTGAAAGGTCTCGACCTCGACGTGACTTTCCAGCACGTCACGCGCTACCACGCCGCGGACAGCTCCAAGTCGCCGACACCGGCGTACTTCACGCTCGACACCCGCGTCGCATATCAGCTCCTGCCGTGGCTCGACCTGTTCGCCTCGGTCGAGAACCTGCTCGACCGCCAGTATGACGCGTTCGCCGACCTGCCCGGAACTCAGGCCGGCCTCTACCGCATGCCGGGTCGCGCGCTGACCGTGGGGCTGAACCTGGGGAGCCTGTAGAATGACCGGACGTTCGCTCCACTGCCTGCTTCTCGCGGCCGCGGTGCTCGGCTGCGCGCCGAAGAAGCCAGGGCCGGTGCGTATCGTCGCATCGACAACCCTCATCAGCACGATTGTCGAGGCAATCGGCGGGAACCGGTACGCGGTCACCACGATTGCCCCGGCCGGGCTCTGCCCGGGCCACTTCGACCTGAAGCCGTCGGATGTCACGGCCGCCAACTATGCGAAGCTCGTCCTCAACCACGGATGGGAAGCCTGGTTCCCGGCGCTGGAAAAGGCCATCATCCCGCCCGGCCCACGCAAGGTGACGCTCGCGACCAAGGGGAACTGGATGATCCCCGAATTGCAGAAACAGGCAGCTGTGGAAATCGCGGGTCTGCTGGCGGAACTCGACACGGTACACGCCGACACATATCGACTGGCAGCCGCACGCTACCAGGCCGATGTTGACTCCGCCGCCGCTGCCGCGCGGGCGTTGGTAACGGGCAGGGAACTGCCCGCGATCATCGCCGCCGAACAGCAGGCTCCGTTTCTCGAATGGCTCGGGTTCCGCGTGGTCGCGACCTACGGCCGGGCTGAGGACTTCACGGCGCAGGAGCTGACTCGCCTCGCCCGAGTCGCGCAGGACTCCGGCGTAGCGTTGATTGTCGACAACCTCCAGTCCGGCCCGGACACGGGCAGACCCCTTGCCGAGGGTCTGAAGGTGTCGCACGTCACGTTGTCCAACTTCCCATTGCATGAGTCCTACCGCCAGGCGCTGCTCGACAACGCGGCGGCGCTGGCGCAGGCGATTGAGGCAGGGACTCGGGACTAGGGGTCAGGGACCAGGGTTTGGGACCAGGGACGAAGGACGCAGGACGAGGGACTGAGGCGGTCTCGCTCCACTCGGTCACGGTCAGCTACCGCGAGCACATCGCCCTGCGCGACGTCACGCTCGACATAGGGCGCGGCGACTTCTGCGGCGTCATCGGCCCGAACGGTGCGGGCAAGACGACTCTTCTCACCATCATTAACGGCCTCGGCCGCATTCACACCGGCACGGTCGACATCATGGGCGAGCGAGCGACCGGCACAAGCTTCGGCCGGCTCCGCCGCCGCATCGGCTACGTGGCCCAGCAGGAAAGGGTTGACCCGCGTGCCCCTATCTCCTGCCTCGAGGCCGTGCTCGTCGGCCGCTGCGGCCGCGCCGGGCTACTCCGACGTCTGGAGCAAGGCGACCGCGAGCGCGCCCGGCAGATGATGGAACTCACCCGAACGTCCCATCTCGCGGCCAGACCGGTCGGTCAGCTTTCCGGCGGCGAGGCGCGCAAGATTGCGCTCGCTCGCGCCCTTGTACAGGAACCGGAGATACTGCTGCTCGACGAGCCGACGTCGAACCTGGACCCGCGCGCGGTACGCGAACTGAGCGAACTCGTGGTCGACGCCTATCGCCGCTTCAATCTGACCGTGGTGATGGTCACGCACCAGCTCGACCACCTGCCGCCGGTCGCGAACCGCATCATCATGGTCAAGAACGCCCGCGTCACGTTCACCGGAGACCGAACGGCACTGGACGACGCACGCCTGATGGCCGAGCTGTTCGCCGATGCCGCCTGAACTCGCGGTCCTCGTCAAGCCGCTCGCGGCCGCAGTGCTCGGCGGGCTGGTCTGCGGCGTGGTCGGGGTCTGGGTGGTGTTGATGAACATCCCGTTCGTCGGCGTGGCCATGTCGCACGCGGCCTTTGCCGGCGCGGTCACCGGGCTGCTGCTCGGTATCAACCCGCTCCTCGTCGCCGCGGTCTTCTGCCTCGCCGCGTCGCTCCTCATCGGCCCGATGGCCGAGCGCGCCGACATCGAGCCGAACGTCTCGCTCGGCATCATCTTCTCGGTCGTGCTCGGCTTCGCCTTCCTCGCCATCGGCCTGATGCGCGGCCCGCGCGCCGAGGCTCTCAATATGATATGGGGAAGCATCCTCCTCGTCTCCACGCCCGACCTCGTACTAATGGCTGGAGCAACCGGCGCGGTCCTGCTCTTCCTCGGGCTGTTCTACAAGGAAATCCAGGCCGTGCTCTACAACCGTGAAATCGCCCGCGCGGTCGGGATACCGGAGCGTGCGCTGTTCTTTGCCATGCTCGTCCTCTGCGGCCTGTCGGTGACCGCCAACCTCTCCACCATCGGTGGCCTGCTCATCTTCAGCCTTATCGTCAACCCGCCGTCCGCGGCCTTTCAGTTGACCTACAAGCTGAAGACAATGTATCTGCTCTCGGCGCTGTTCGGGATTCTATCGTGCCTGGTTGGACTGCTGGTCTCGTGGCTGACCGACGCGCCTGCCGGCGCGGTCATCATCATCACGTCAAGCGCCGTGTTCGGACTCGCGCTCCTCTTCTCGCCGAAGAGAAGGAAGTTAGTGAGTTAGGAGTTAGGGGTTAGTAAGTTAGCAGACGGGAGTCGAACCGAGGCCGTGCCGACTCCTAACTGCTAACTCCTACCTGCTAACTATTTCCCCGGGCACTCGCGTGCGACTGTCGCGTCAATCGCCTTCCCGCCATAGGCTTTGTCAAACTGGGCACAGAACTCGGCGGCGAGTTTCTTCGCCCGCTCGTCGTAGGCGACCTTGTCCGGCCACGTGTTGCGCGGATTGAGCACGGCCGGGTCGGGCACTCCCGGGCAGCTCTTCGGGATATCGAGATGGAAGACCGGGTCGGTGAAGCACTCGACCCTGGCCAGCGAGCCATTGAGCGCGGACTCGACGATTTCCCGGGTCAAACTGATGTCCATGCGCTTTCCCGCGCCGTACGCCCCGCCACTCCAGCCGGTGTTCACGAGGTAGACCTTGGTGCCGTGCTTGTCCAGCTTCTCGCCGAGCATCCGCGCGTACACGTGCGGGTTCAGGGGCATGAACGGCGCTCCGAAGAACCTTGAAAACGTGCTCTTCGGGTCGACGATTCCGGTCTCGGTGCCCGCCAGCTTCGAGGTGTAGCCCATCAGGAACCAGAGCATCGCCTGGTTGCGCGAGAGGCGGGCGACCGGGGGCAGCACGCCGTTCGCATCCGCGGTCAGGAACAGGATTGTCTTCGGGTGACCCGCGACCGGCGGGGTCTTGATGTTGGCGAGGAAGGTCAGCGGGTACGAGCCGCGCGAGTTCGGCGTGAGGCGCTCGTCGTCGAGGTCGAAACGGCCGTCGGCGTAGACCATCGCGTTCTCGACAATCGCGCCGTGCTCGAGGTAGGGCGCTTCGTGGAAGCAGGCCTTGTAGATATCAGGCTCTTTGACCGGGCTCAGGTTGATGAGCTTGGCGTAGCAGCCGTTCTCGTAGTTGGCCACTCCGGAGTCACTCCAGGAATGCTCGTCATCGCCGAGCAGGGCGCGTCGCGGGTCGGCCGAGAGCGTGGTCTTGCCGGTGCCGGAAAGCCCGAGCAACAGGGCCACGTCGCCGTTCTTGCCCTCGTTGGCCGAGCAGTGAAGCGACAGGATGCCCTCGAGTGGCAACAGGTAGTTCATCACCGTGAACATCAACTTCTTGACGCTGCCGCCGTAAGCCGAACCATAGACCACGCCGATGCGGCGGTCCATATCCATCGCGATGACCATGTTTGAGGTCTTGCCGGTCTTTGGAATCGTCCGCAGCCGGCCGGTATAGCGGGCCGGGTCCAGCTTGTCGTACGGGCAAACCAGCAGCGTATACGGTCGGGCCGCGAAACAGGACTTGCCGATGTCGGACGGCACGGGCCGGAACATGTTGTCGGCAAAAAGCGCGGTGAGCGCCCGGTCGGAAACGACCCGCACCGGCAGCGCATGGCCTGAGTCGGCGCCGAGCACCCGGTCGACGGCGTACAGCCGCGGCTTCGCCGCGAGCGCGGCTATGGCGTCCGCGAAGACCATGTCAAACGTATCCGGGGTAATCGGCAGGTTGTTCGGCGCGTCCCAGTCGATGTTCTTCTCGGATTCGGGCCGTCGTACGATGACCGTGTCCCGCGGGCTGCGGCCGGTCGATTCCGGCGGAGTCCACGTCGCGAGGCAGCCGCAGGCCGCGACCATCGCCTCGCGCCGCTCCACCGCGTCCGCAATCATCGTCCTCCGGTCCGGGTTCACCTTGACATCCGGGTGCCTGTTCAGTGCTCCCTCAAGCTGCTCCTGCAGTTCGCCGTCCACGTCTTACTTCCGTTCTTTGCTGCCGGACGCCGCCTCATCTTCGAGCGCGGCCTGGGCCGCGGCCAGCCGCGCAATCGGCACGCGGAAGGGCGAGCAGCTCACGTAGTCCATACCGACGCGCCAGCAGAACTTCACCGATTCCGGGTCGCCCCCGTGCTCGCCGCAGATGCCGACCTTCAGGCCGGGCCGGGCCGCGCGGCCCTTCCGCACCGCCATCTCGATGAGCGCGCCGACCGAGGCCTGGTCGATTGTCTGGAACGGGTCGGCCCGCAGCAGCCGCTTCTCGAGGTACTCGGGCAGGAATGCCCCGGCGTCGTCGCGGCTGAAGCCGAAAGTCATCTGGGTCAGGTCGTTGGTCCCGAACGAGAAGAACTCGGCCGCGCGGGCCATCTCGTCGGCCAGCAGGGCCGCGCGCGGTATCTCGATCATCGTGCCGACCATGTGCGGTATCTTCTGCATGCCCGCCTTTTTGCAGACCTCATCGTGTACCCGCGCGATGATGGCGTTCTGGTGCTCGAGCTCTTTCGCCTCGCAGGTCACCGGAACCATTATCTCCGGCACGGGCTGCTTCTTAGCGGCCAGCAGCTCGGCCGCCGCCTCGAATATCGCCCGCGCCTGCATCTCGGTCACCTCGGGATAGGTGATGCCGAGGCGCACGCCGCGGTGGCCCATCATCGGGTTCGACTCGTGCAGGTCCTCGCCGCGCTTGCGTACGTCCTCGACAGTCACGCCCAGCGCCTGCGCCAGCGCCGCCTGCTTGTCTGCCGCCTTGGGCACGAATTCGTGCAGGGGCGGGTCGAGCAGACGGATGGTCACGGGCAGGCCGTCCATCGCCTCGAGCGTACCCTTGACCACGGTCTTCACGTGGACGAACAACTCGTCGAGCGCGGCCCGTCGTTCTTCAGTCGTCCGCGACAATATCATCTTGCGCAACAGGAACAGCGGTATGTCGCTGCCCTTGCCGTAGAACATGTGCTCGGTGCGGAACAGCCCGATGCCGCCCGCGCCCAGCCGCCGCGCCAGCGCCGCATCGCCCGGCGTCTCGGCGTTCGTGCGGACGACCATCTTGCGGTGCTTGTCGGCCAGCTCCATGAACTGCTGGAACCGCGGCTGCTCGGTCGCGTCCATCATCGCCACCTTGCCCGCATAGACCCTGCCCCTGGTCCCGTTCAATGTCAACCAGTCACCCTCGGCGAAGACCCTGCCGCGGATGGTGAGCTTCTTTGCCGCCGCATCCACCTTCGTGTCCTGCGCGCCGACGATGCAGCACTTGCCCCAGCCGCGCGCCACCAGCGCCGCGTGCGATGTCATCCCGCCGCGCGCGGTCAGGATGCCGGCCGCGGCCCGCATTCCGTCGATGTCCTCGGGCGAGGTTTCCTCGCGTACGAGGATGACCGGCTCCGGCTTGTCGCGCCGAGACCACGCTACCGCATCGGCCGCAGTGAACACCACGCGGCCGGTCGCGCCGCCCGGCCCGGCAGGCAGACCCTCGCCCAGCAGCGTCGCATCCTTCTCGGCGGCGGGGTCGAGTATCGGGTGGAGCAACTCGTCAAGCTGCGACGGCCGCACGCGCAGCAAGGCGGTCCGCTCATCGATAAGCCCCTCGCCGAGCATGTCCATCGCGGTATTTAGCGCTGCGACCCCGGTGCGCTTGCCGGTCCGCGTCTGCAGCATGTACAGCTTCCCGTTCTCGATGGTGAACTCGAGGTCCTGCATGTCGCGGAAGTGCTTCTCCAGCGTACTGCGGTACCGGTCGAGCTCCGTGTAGAGCTCGGGCATTGCCGTTTCGAGGCTCTCCATCGCCTCATTGCGTACGTTGCGACTCGCCGCGTTCAGCGGGTTGGGCGTGCGGGTGCCGGCCACCACGTCCTCACCCTGCGCGTTACGCAGCCACTCACCGTAGAACCGCGCGTCACCGGTCGCCGGGTTGCGCGTGAACGCCACGCCGGTCGCCGACGTCCGCCCCAGGTTGCCGAACACCATCGCCTGCACGTTCACCGCGGTGCCCCACTCATCGGGCAGGTTCTCGATGCGGCGATAGGCCACGGCCCGCTTGCCGTTCCAGCTCCGGAACACGGCGCGGATGCTGCCCCACAACTGCTCCTGCGGGTCCTCCGGAAACGGCTTGCCGAACGTCTCGGTGATGAGCGACTTGTACGCGGAGCACAACCCCTTAAGGTCATCGACGGTCAGGTCTGAGTCGTCCTTCCGCCCGGTCCGCTCCTTCAGCCCGTGCAGCAGCTCCTCGAACCGGGCCCGGATGCCTTTGCCCTCGGCCGGCTCGATGCCCTCGGCCTTCTCCATCACGACGTCGGCGTACATCGTCAGCAGCCGGCGGAAGGCGTCATAGGCGAACCGCTCGTCCCCGGTCATCGCCACGAGGCCGGGCAAGGTCCGCTCGCACAGCCCGATGTTCAGCACGGTCTCCATCATCCCGGGCATCGACGCGCGTGCGCCCGAACGGCACGACAGCAGGAGCGGCGCCTTCGGGTCGCCGAACCGGCGACCCATCGCCTGCTCGATGTGTTCGAGGCCCGACTTCACCTCGTCGGCCAGCGCCGAAGGATAGTCGCCGGTCTTCATATATTGGACGGAAACAGTGGTGGCGATGGTGAACCCGGCCGGCACCGGCAGGCCAAGGTTGGTCATCTCCGCCAGATTCGCGCCCTTGCCGCCAAGCGCGTCCTTCATCTGCGCCGAGCCCTCGGCCCGGCCGCCGCCGAAGCGATAAACCGATTTCATGCGATAGACTCCGTTCTGCGGTCTCAGCTCATCAAACATCAATAGCTAGTCGTAAATCCGTCTGTGCGGCGCCGTCGCCGCAACGGTGGGCTACTCCTGCTTGCCGGCATCGCCGGCATCCGGAGCAAGAAAAGCGTCGAGGAGTTCCTTGGCCCTGGCCATGTCCGCCTCGTCCACCAGCACCTCGCCCCAGGCCGTGCGCATCATCCGCGCGAGCCCGTCGTAGGCCGGAATCTGGAACGAGCGAATCATCGCCGGAATCCCGTTCTCCTCGAACAGGTCCCGGACGGCGTTCGCCATCAACTCGTCGTCGGGCCGGTAGACAGCCTTAATTGCCACGGAGTGAACAGTATACGCCGTTTCCCGACGACAGTCAAACCCGCCGAATCGGTCCCCGCAAAACCCTCGCCCTCGCGGAGCCTGCCCTGGGCGAGACGGAGGGGTATCTTGACTCGCTCCGTGTGGCTGCGCCACCGTGGGGTCGAGCGCTCGAGATGACCGGCGCGTCGGATGGGCTCTCCCTCTCCTCTCAGAGAAAAGGGATAGGGTGGGGATCAGGCCGGTCAGTAGACGTTGATGCGCAGGTGCAGACCCCGCCGGCGCAGCTCGCGGATGAACTCGGCCGGAGGAATGCAGTTCTCTCCGGTGAATGCACCCGCGCATTCGACCTGCCCGCGCCCGAGCATCAAAGCGACGATGGCCGCCGAAAAGCCGGTCGTCCGCATCATCGCCGTCAACCCGGACTTACGGTGGGCGTGGTCTATCATCTCGTACCGGATGGTTACGCCGTGTCCCCGTCTCTTTCCCCGTACGTAGACTCGCAGCAGGACTACATCATAGGTCTCCCGCGGCAGCACGGCCTCCAGCCGCTGAATCAGCAACTGCCGAGGTACTACGCGCTTTCCGGCGACCATCTGCGGTTCCGGCGACATGAGCCCGAGGTCGCGCAGCAGCCGCATCTGCACGCAGTGACCCATGTAGCGGATGGTCTTGTAGTCCAGCTTCTTAACACGGCCGCGGAACGACTCGGGCAGGGTTGACGAACCGCCGGACGTATTGAATGCCTCGACGTCGCCGAAGGGCTTGGGGAACTGCAGCCACTCCATATCCTCCAGCGGCTCGCGCCACTCGGGGTGGCCGTTGGCGAGCACCAGACATGGCTCGGCGTACTCATTGATGAGTCCGTTGGCCGAGAAGACCAGGGCGTACTTGAACGGCGGCTGCGGCCGGTGCGGCAGCCCTCCCACCCGGATGCGGATAGAGTCGGTCCGGTCGAGTCGCGAGAACCCATCCGCAGCAAGAATGCTCACCATCCCGGGCGCAAGCCCGCAGTCGGGGACAACTGTCACGCCAGCCTTCTTCGCCCGGGCGCTCAGGGCCAGTTCGGCATGCACCACGTCGTTGTTCCCGCCCAGGTCGCAGAAGTGCGTCCGCGCGGCGACGGCAGCGCGCGCCAACCCGAGATTGAGGAAGTAGGGGACGCAGCTCACCGCCACGTCACAGGGCCTCATCAGCTCGGTCATCTGCCCCCGGTTGCGGGCGTCGGCGACAAACGTTCGGACCTTCTTCCGGCGCAGCTTCCGCCTGAATGCCTGCAACTGCTCAGGCTGTGCGTCGCACACCCGCACCTCGTCAACGTCCTTCTGCCGCACAAGGTCGTACGCCACCGCCCGCGCCTGCATTCCGGCGCCAATGATGAGAACCTTCATGGTTGTCCTTTCATGCCTGAGTATCAACGCTATCCTACCGCACCGCAATCCCCGGTCAACGAAGACGCATCACCCTCACTCCGAAGCCGTCGTCTCTATCCCGCCGTGTGCGCGGTTATGTCTCTTGAAATACCCGTCGAAGTTCGCCGCGAAGTTCCGGCAGAAGTATCGTCGGTTGTGCAATCGCTTGTGTCGTCAGTTGCACCGCTCGCTCTATCTCGACCTCAACCCTGACCTCAACCTTAACCTGAATCATTCGCTGTACGGCTGATTGTTCAAGCAGTTGTTTGAGACGTTGTTCCAGACGTTGTCCGTGAAGCTGTTCGGCTCGAACTTCAAGTCGAAATCCGAGTGGTTGTGGACTTCATCGCGTCTCGTGCTTTATCAGCAGATGCTGCCCCCCAGGCGGTAGGTGGGCCGTCCACTCCCCGTCAGAATTGTGGTCTAAGAACGGTGCACCACTACATATAGATGACCGCCAGGTCCTTTCCTTCTCCCTCTCCTCCCTGAGGAGAGGGTCGGGGTGAGGAGACCTGCAGACTGGCGGCTGTTCAGGGATGGGACTTACGCGTAAAGCAAGCTACAGCTTATGGCACTCTGACTGGAACTGCGACGTTGGCTTCGGCACTCAACGCCGCGTTCAACCGCAGGCTCACCTAGCGGTTAATCGTCGGACTCTGCTCGCGATTGAACGCGCCGGTCAAGCCGGACCTCGCTGCCGGTCTCGCTGCGCAGTTGACTGCCAGATTGAGGATGGCGTTGAGGTCCTCACTTACGGCGGCGCTGACTTCCCAAGTCCCGGCGCGATTGGCCGTCGCATTGAGCCCCGAACTCGTCGCGCAACTGACCGGCGGGCTAAGTCCTTGATTGACGGCGACATTGATGTCCGCAGTGAACGCGGCCTTGACGCGCGTCCCGGGCCCCAGGAATCTTTTACTATGTCCCCGTTTCTCCCCCGAACGTCAAGCCGCCGGACTACGACATCGTGACCGAAAGCTGGGAGTCGGACAAGACGGTCTTCACGGCGCGGGACGACGTAGCGACAGAGAAGAAGTGGAAACCGCGCCCGCGGCACGTCAGCCGTCTGCCCCTCCTGCTCATGCCGGAATCCCTCAGTCGGAAGCCGCTAGCTGTGAGCCGAAAGCTGTCGGCCCACTGGCCGCAGCCTTGACGCGCGTCCCGGGCCCCAGGAATCTTTTACTATGTCCCCGTTTCTCCCCGCCGTGCGCGCAAGTCCCGGAGCGAGGTGTATAGCGCCGCGCTCAAGGAATACGTCGCCCGCCACGCGCCCGACGAGATCACCGAGGCGATGAACCGCGTGTGCGAACGAGTCAAGGACGGGAAGGACGCTTTCGTTGCTGCCGCAAGTAGCCGGGTCTTGGAGCACGCCGAGTGGTGATTTCGCGTGGGGATGTCTGGTGGGCCAATCTTCCACCGCCGGCGGGATCGGGCCCGGGTTTTCGGCGACCGGTTGTCGTCGTTCAGGGTGACGCCCTGAATCGGAGCCACCTGGCCACAGTCGTCTGTGTTCCGCTGACAAGCAATCTGCGCTGGGCAGATGCTCCCGGAAACGTGCTGCTCTCTGCTGCAAACGCTGGCTTGTCCAAGGACTCGGTGGCGAACGTCCCTCAGGTTGTGACCCTTGACAAGACGTTGCTCACCGAACGAGTGGGAAGACTGCCGGCGAGCAAGCTGGAACTTGTGCTGACCGGCATCGACACAGTGTTGGGTCGATAACCTGAGCCGCGCTCGGGAGCCTTCATCCCAGCGGCAGCGGTCAGCCCGACGAAGCGATGTGTTGGGTCGGGCGAGCTAGTGCTGGAAAGCGGCGAGGAGGGCGGCGACGATGATGGGAATCTCGTCGCGGCGGATGGTGCGGAAGTCGAGCAGGTACTCGCCCTTCTCGACCCGACCGAACACCGGCGGCCGGTCAGTGGCCGCAGGCTGTCGACCGCAAGCCATCGGCCGCTCGCCGTCAGGCTTGACGCATGTCACGGACCTACGAGATCATGTCGCAGATTCTCCGCAACTCCCGGGGAACCGCAGGAGCTCGAGCCCGACCCCGCCTGTGCGGCCGCTCAGGGCGATTGGCGCTTGGCCGCTAGCGGCTTGCTCCTCGGTAGAGTGTGCCGTTGCGCACGGCCAGCCATTCCAGGGCGCCGTCGTCGCGGAAGACCGGGCCGCCGTGGATGACGTCATACTCCGGTCCGGGCCGCCCGTCGATAATCACGAACTCCCGCTTGCCCTGCCGGGCCCAATGCGCCGTGCGCCGGCTGTCCGGGCTGAACGCGAACCGGTCCAGACCGGGATAGGCCGGTCCGGGCAGAGCGTCGATAACGACCCGGCGTCTGCCGCCGCTGTCCGCCTGGTAGGCCGCGCGCCGGCTGTCCGGGCTGAAAACCATGCTGCCCGCCACGATCTCGTCGTACTTCGGCCCGGCATTGCCGTCCACCATCGCTAACTCCCCGCCGGCGGTCTTCACCACGTAGGCCAATCGCCGGCTGTCCGGGCTGAAAATGCACCGGTCCCAGAGGTTCTCGTGCGCCGGGCCGGGTACACCGTCGGCGACCAGGAACGCCTGTTCGCCCTGTAGCACGAAGTATACCACGCGCCGGCCGTCCGGGCTGAACGCGAGCCCGTCGACGTAGTCGTATGCCGGCCCGGGAATCCCATCGACCACCGCGCGCTGCTTCGCACTGTCCGCAACAACATAGGCCACGCGCCCACCCTGCGGGCTGAAGACCGGCGCCGAAACCCGGGTGTACGCCGGTCCGGCCAGAGTGTCGACCACCACCAGCCGTTTGTCGCCCTGGCGCGCCTGGTAGGCCGCGCGTTCGCCGTCCGGGCCGAACGAGAGACCCTCGATGAAGTAATACTCCGGACCGGCCTTGCCGTCGAGTACGACCCGCTGTTTCCCGACGTCGCCCGCAGCATAGGCCAGCCGCCCGCCCGCCGGGCTGAACACGAGCGGCCCGGTGACCTCGTACCCCGTCCCGGGCAGGCTGTCGAAAACGACGTGATGCTGGCTACCCTGGCGCGCCTTGTACGCCACGTGCCGGCTGTCCGCGCTGAACCCAAAGCCCTCGATCTCGTCGTAGTCCGGGCCGGGCTTGCCGTCCACGACCAGGAACTGCCTGCCGCCGCGGCTCGCCTTGTACGCCACGCGCCGGCTGTCCGGACTGAAGAGCGGGCCCGCGCCTGCGGCATAGTCGTACTCCGGACCGGCCTGGCCGTCGACCACGACCCGCTGCTTCCCACCGTCGAGCGCAACCCAGGCAATGTGCCGGCTGTCCGGGCTGAAGACCAATCGCCGGGCGTCGTCGTACACCTTGCCGCGTACGCCGTCGAGCATCGCAAACCAGTGGTCGACCGAATCGTTGGCGCAGTACGCCAGGTGCCGGCTGTCCGGGCTGAAGACGATGCTCACATCCCGGACCTCGTCATATACCGGGCCGGGCAGACTATCGTCAATCACCCGGGTCCGGCGGTTCTGCCAGACCAGGCTCGCCATCCGCCGGCTGTCCGGGCTGAAGAGAATCCGCTCGACGTTGTCGTACCCGGTCCCGGGAATGCCGTCGCGCACCGCGAACGCCTTGCCCGCGTGCCGGACCACGTAGGCCAGGCTGCGGCTGTCCGGGCTGAACAGCGGGCGCAGGGCGCCCGCGTATGCCGGCCCTTCCTTACCGTCGACCACGACCCGCTGCTTGTCACCCAGGCGGGCGCAATACGCCAGCCGCCGACCGTCCGGACTGAACACCGGACCATCCACAATCTCGTCGTAAGCCGGGCCGGGCACGGTGTCGCGCACCACGAACCACTTATCGCCCCGGCGGGCCGAGTAAGCGAAACTCCCGCCGTCCGGGCTGAACACCGCACCGCCGCGGCCGATCGCGTCATACGTCGGACCGGGCACCGAATCAACCACAATGAACTTCGCATCGCCCTGCTCGGCGGAGAAGGCCAGGCGCCGGCTGTCCGGGCTGAAGACCAGTTCCCGGACACTGGTGTACTCCGGTCCGACCCGGCCGTCGATCACCACGCGCCGCGCTCCCAGCTGCCAGGCAATGTAAGCCGTGCGCCGGCTGTCCGGGCTGAAGATGAGACCCCAGGCACCGTAGCACCGCGGCCCGGCAACCCCGTCGATCACCATCCGCTGCCGGTTGCTGTCGCGCACCGCGTAGCCGTAGTGCCGGCTGTCCGGGCTGAAGATCGGGTCGCCCAGCTCGACCTCGTCGCATTGCGGACCGGGCTGCCCGTCGATCACGGCAAACGCCCTGCCGCCCTTCACGGCAAGAAAGCAGGTATGCTGACCATCCGGGCTGAACGCAAGTTCGCCGATTCGGATCGAATCGTAGGTCCCATCTTGTACTCGGCCGTCGAGCCAGGCGCGCTGGCCCGCGTCTACCGCGACCACGCCTGCCGCGTGGCGTCCGTCCCGGCTGCGGACAATCTGGCCGACCAGCGCCGGCACCGGGCCAAGGAACTGCTCGGTAGCGTTCCCGGCCGGCTGCGCCCAGGTCACAAAAGGGAGAAGACCGGCGATCAACGCGCCGGGCAAAGTAAGTCTCACGGTCGGTTCCTTTCGCATGGATGCTCTGCAGAAGCTCTCACCGCATATTGTAGCAGGAAGATCGGGCATTGTCAGGCCAAAACAGCCCCCGCGACTTCCCGCTAGAGACTGCCACCAGGGCGGTGGTCAATCCGAATCGTGAATCAGCAGCCTGGTCGTTCCAGGTTCTTCTCGCACCGCCGCCTCGGACCGCGATCCCGGAATCCCGAGAATCGACCTGAGCGGCGAATGAAGTTGCCTGGTGGCGAGCGGCTGGATTTGCGGAACGGGCTATGGCTGGAGTGCGGACAGGAGCGCGGAAGCGATGATGGGGATTTCGTCGCGGCGGAGGGTGCGGAAGTCGAGCAGGTACTCGCCCTTCTCGACCCGACCGAACACCGGCGGCCGGCTGCCGCGAGTCGCTACTGTTTGATGAGCCGGGCGACCTCGCGCAGCAGGACTTCGGGCTCGACGGGCTTCTCAAGGAACCCATCGACCGGCAGGTAGTCGCCGTCGGCGCTGGGGTCGAGGTGGAAGCTTCTCGCGCCCGACTCCTTGTTGACCGCGGTAATCATCAGTATCGGGATGTCGCCGTAGCGCTCGTCGCCCTTGATTCTCTGGCCGAGCCAGACTCCATCGCCGATCGTCTTCATCATCACGTCGAGCAGGATGATGTCGGGCTTCTCCTTTTCCAACTGGACCAGCGCCTCCTTGTCGTTTGCGGCCGTGCGCGTTTCGTAGCCGCCCGATTCAAGGATAATCTTCGTGGTCTCGACAAACTCCGGGTCGTCGTCAACCATGAGTACCCGTTTCGCCACCGGCTCCTCCTTTCGTGTATTCCAGGAACCGCACAGTCATCGTGGTCCCCAGACCGAATCTGCTGTTCACCGAGATAGTCCCGCGGTGGTCGTCGACGATCCGCTTCACCAGCGAGAGCCCCAAGCCCATTCCTTCAGCCTTGGTCTCGGCCCGGGCCCGGCTGCCGCGGAAGAAGATATCAAAGACCTTGGGCAACTCCTCTTCCGGAATGCCGACGCCGGTGTCAGCCACGCGGAACAGAAACGTATCGCCGTCCTTCCGAGCCTCGACTTCTACCGACCCGCCCGGGTCGGTGTACTTGATAGCGTTGTCAACGATGTTCACGAAGACCCGCCTCAGTAGTTCCGGGCTGCCGAGCAGGACCGGCAACTCGTCGCCCCACTGCCACGAGAAATGGACCTGGCGTTCTACCGCGTACTCCTGCATCTCCTCGTACACCGGTACCAGCACCGCCCGCAGGTCGAGCGGCTCCTTCTTGAGCCGGCCCGTGCTCTCCTCCAGCAGGGAGAGCGTGAGCAGGTCGTTCAGTAGAGCAATAATCTCCCTGACCCGGTACCGGGCCCGGGTCAGCAGGTCCACCTGTTTCTCGCGGTCGTCCTTGAGATAGCCCTCGATGACAACGTTCAGGATATTGTAAACTGCGGCCAGCGGCGCCTTGATCTCGTGCGATACCTCATAGGTAAAGCGCGTCTTGGCCCGGGTGAGGTCGGCGATCTTGGAGTAGTTCCGGCTGCACTCGACCCGGGCCTGCTTGGACCGGCTGCCGAGGTCCTGCAGATAGGATATGAGCGAGTCGATCCTCGATTCGAAGTCGTCGTGCCAGTCGCGCATGCGCGCGAGGGGACCGGCGGTGTCGCAGGGCTCGCTATTGCCAGGCGGGTTCCGCTTCCCTGTATCGGGTTTCCTGAGTGGTTCGGCGGGCCGGGAAACCGGCCCCGGTGTCTCAGTGTTCTGCGGGCGGTCGTTCTTCATCCGCGCTATATCTTCGCGGACATTCTCAGCCTGTCAAGGTTTGCCAGCGGCCCGGAACGCGACCTGGAGGCCACGAAGGCACGAGAGACACGAAACGGATAGGTGCAGTAAGAGTGGTGCTTCGCTTCACTCGGCCTCATGAGCTTCGCGGCTCTCTGTCTCGGGATTGGGGAGCGGCCGGAACCGAAGGTTGAGGTGCGCGTTATACGGTGTTTCTGAGCTCGCGGATGAGCGAGCCGTCCGGGCCGCGCAGGCTGACGATGAGCGGCGGCCGGCCCAGCACGTGCGTGGCACAGGCGAAGCACGGGTCGTACGCCCGGAAGAACATCTCGACCATGTTGAGCAGACCGTCATCCGCCTTGCCGCCGTGGATGAGCTCCTTGGCCGCGTTGCGGATGGACTGACAGATTGCCCCGGCGTTGTTGGTGGTGGCGACAATCAGGTTTATTCTCTTCATCAGCCGGTCCTCGGTCAGCCAGTAGTGGTGGTAGAGCGTACCGCGCGCCGCCTCGACCACACCGATGCCCTGTTCCTGCATCTTGTAGTCCATGTTTCTGATATCGGTGCCGGTGATATCCGGGTCCTGCGCCAGCAGCAGCGCGTTCTCGGCCGCATACAGGAGTTCAATCAGCCGGGCCCAGTGGAACGCCAGGGTCGAGTTGACCGGCTTGGTGCCGAAGGTCTCGAACATCGTCTTGTAGTGCGCGTTCGCCTTAGGGGTCGCCATGCCGTCCGCGGCATTGAGCCGGCCCAGCGGCCCGACCCGGTAGATGCCCGAATCCATGCCGTCGGTGAGGCCCTTGAACCCGACCCCCTTGAGGTAGGCGATCTTCACGTAAGTCCACTCGTACACGTGCTCGCGGATGTGGTCAAGGTAGTCTCCGGCCTCGAACTTGGCGAACTCCTTGCCCTTGGGGTTGGTCACGCGAATCTTTCCGTCATAGAAGTTGACGTGGTTGTCTGAATCCACCATGCCCATGTTGTAAAGCTTGAGCCCGAGGTTGGGATTCGTGACCAGCGCCATGTAGTCTCTGTTGGCGAGCACCACGTCGGCGAACAGCTTGAGCGAGAACTCGGCGAACCCGACGCACGACTCGGCCATCGTTTCGATTTCCTTCCGCTCGGATTCGCTGATGGGCTTGGTCTGACCGCCGGGGATTCCGGACACGGGATGGGTCGGTTTGCCTCCGAGAATCTCGGTTATCTTCTGGCCAAAGGCCCGATGTTTGATGACCTCCTTGGCGACGTCGAGCCCGACCTTCTCAATCACCCCGAGGATGTTCCGCTTGGCCTTGGGCGCGGTTGGCCCGACCACGAAGTCCGGCGCGCCCAGGAAGTAGAAGTGCAGGATATGGTCGTAGATGTAGTAGCCGGAATAAAGCAGGTTGCGCAGCTTCAAAGCGGTCGGCGTAGGCTTGACCCCGAAGGCCATGTCCAGCGCCTTGGTCGAGGCATAGTGATGCGCGACCGGGCAGACTCCGCAGATCCGGCTCGTGAGCTGGGGCATGTCCTCGGCCTTGCGGCCGACGCAGAACTGCTCGAACCCGCGCAGCTCGGGTACCTGGAAGTACGCGTCGTCAACGTCGCCCTTGTCGTTGAGGAATATCTCAATCTTGCCGTGGCCTTCAAGCCGGGTAATCGGGTCAATGGTTATCCTGGAACTCACGGCCGCCCTCCCGGGTTCAGCGTGGCCTTGGCCAGGCCGTACATGTACAGGGTGCCGGCCGGGTCGGCCAGCTTGTTCACGAGCCCGGCGGTATCCTGTTCCGACAGGTCTTTCTCATCGTCCACCCTCAGGATGCCGCTCAGGGCCGAAATCATCTTCGCGCCCTGGTCTGAGACCTCTGGGCTCGGGCCCATGCACCCGGTGCAGGGCGAGTTGCCGTTGATGCACCGGGTCTGGCACCCGGCTCGCGTTGCCGGGCCCATGCATATAATGCCCTGTTCGAGGAAACACTTCTCCCGGTCGGCCTGGATTTCCCATGTGCGCTTCAGGCCCGGCATCTTCTTGGCCACGTGTTTGTTCCGTTCGCACTCATCGCACAGCGTCTTGGCCGGCGCCAGCACCGCGCCTTTCGGCGGCAGCTTCCCCTCGAAGATGGCGGTCACCGCGCCGAGAATCAGCGGCACGGGCGGCGGGCATCCGGGCAGATAGTAGTCAACGTCAACCGTCTGGTCCAGCGCGTACACCCGGTCGTAGAACTCGGGCAGGTGCAGCTCGCCCTGCCTGACCTTGACGCTGGTCATGGGTCGGGTCCGGTCCGGGTTCTCGGTTGAAGGAGTCCACTGGTAGGCATTGTCGATGATGTCCTGCCGCCGGCACAGGTTGGCCAGGCCGGGAATCGAACCGGCACAGGCACAGGAGCCGAACGCAACCAGGGCCTTGGACTTCTGCCGCATCAGCCGGGCAAGCTCCTCCTGCTCGGAGTTCCGCACCGAGCCGTTGAAGAAGCAAACGTCCATGAATCCGTCCGGCATGGCCCGGACATCGTCGTACTTGATATCCATTGCCACCGGCCAGAGCACGATGTCGGCGTGCGCCACCACGTCGAGGACCGCCTCGTTGATGTCAAGAACCGCAATCTCGCACCCGCCGCAGGACGCTGCCCAATAGAATCCGAACTTGAGCTTATCCGCCATTGTGCCTTCCGAATCTGGGGCTTCGGACCTCGGGCCGGACTCCGAGCGGTCCCAGGCTCCTAATCTGGTCGGTGTACTCGCGCACCACGTGGGCGAACTTCGCACCCTCAGCCGCGGAAATCCACTCCAGTCTCAACCGTTCCTCTTCGATGCCCAGTTGCTGCATCAGCCGCTTGAGCATCATGGTCCGTTTCAACGTCTTGTAGTTGCCGCTCTGGTAGTGGCAATCGCCCGGATGGCAGCCGCCGATGAAGACCCCGTCCGCGCCGGCGCGGAACGCCTCGAGCACGAGCGACGGCTCGACCGAACCGGAACACATCACCCGGATTGCCCGCATGTTGGTCGGGTATTGCATCCGGGAAGTGCCGGCCAGGTCCGCACCGGCATAGGTGCACCAATTGCACAGAAACCCGACAATCCTCGGTTCAAAAGCCTGCCCGGCGCCCGGTGTCCGCACTTCTGAATTCTGAGTTCTGACTTCTGACTTCACCGTGCCCATGAACTACTCCTTCAGGGCCGGCTCCGGCACCGCGTGCAGCGCCGCGTGCAGCATCGCCCGGGTCTGCCGGCTGCTGAACCCAAGGTGCGACATCGCGCCGGACGGGCAGGCCGCGACGCAGTTGCCGCAGCCTTTGCACAGTGCTTCGTTGACGCGGGAAACGGTCTTGCCGTCTTTCTCAATCAGCCCGGGCGCGCCGTATGCGCAGACAGAGACGCAGATCCCGCACCCGGCGCAGACGAGTTCGTTGACGACCGCAGTGGTCGCCCCGGCCTCGTATGTGTTCCGGGCCAGAATCGTAGCGGCGCGCGCCGCCGCGGCCTTGGCTTGTGCCACCGTCTCCTGGATGTTCTTGGGCGAATGGGCCAGGCCGGCCAGGAACACGCCCTCGGTCGCGAAATCGACCGGCCGCAGTTTGACGTGCGCTTCGAGGAAGAACCCGTCCTCGTTCAGCGGTATCTTCAGCATCCGCGAGACCGCCGCGGCGTCGTCGTGGGGGATTATGCCGGACGCCAGCACCACCAGGTCCGGATTGATGCTCAGGGTCGCACCGAGAGTGGAATCCCTGGCCTTGACCAGCAGCTTGTCGCCGTCCGGTTCGACCGTCGGCTTCTCATCCGGCTCGTAACGGACGAACACGACGCCCAAATCCCGCGCCCGCTGGTAGTACTCCTCGAGGAACCCGTAGGTCCGGACGTCCCGGCAGAGCACGTAGACGTTCACCTTCGGATTGAGTTCCTTCAACTTCAGCGCGTTCTTCACCGCGTCCTGGCAGCAGACGCGCGAGCAGTACGGCCGCTCCTCGTCACGCGAGCCCACGCACTGAATCATCACCACGTTCTTGAGCCGGGCCAGCCGCGTCGCGTCCGCGCCGGCAATCCGCTGCTCCAGTTCGAGCTGGGTGATTACCCGCTCGTCCTCGCCGTACCGGTACTCCTTGGGCCGCGCCTCCTTCGCCCCGGTCGCCACGACCACGACCCCGTGCTCGACTTCGGGCTCATAGTCGCGGCCCGCGAGCTTGAGCTTGGTCTTGTAGTTCCCGATGTACCCTTGGATTGACGCGACGGTCGCGCCCTTATAGACCTTGATGCGCGGGTGGGTCTCGACCCGGGCCATCAGCGAGCCGAGATAGGCCTTGACGTCAGCCCCTTCCAGCGAATAGCGCAGGTTCCGGGCGTTGCCGCCGAGTTCCTTCTCCCGCTCGACCAGCGTCACGTCGAACCCCTGCTCGGCAATTGACAGGGCTGAGACCATACCAGCCAGCCCGCCGCCCAGTACCAGCGCCTTCTGGGTTACCGGCAGGACCACGGTCTTCAGCGGCTCCAAGAGCCCGGCCTTGGCTACGGCCATCTCGACCAGGCTCCTGGCCTTGGCCGTTGCCCGCTCCGGCTCCTGCATGTGGGTCCAACTGCACTGGTCCCGGATGTTGGCCATCTCGAACAGGTGCGGGTTCAGGCCCGCCTCGCGCATCGTCTCCTGGAACAGCGGCTCGTGGGTCCTGGGCGTGCAGGACGCCACGACCACACGGTTCAGCTTGTGCTCCTCGATGGCGGCCTTGATCTTCTGCTGGGTATCCTGGGAACAGGTGAACAGGTTCTCGTCCGCGTAGACCACGTCCGGCAGCGTGCGGGCGAATTCGGCGACGGACGGCACGTCAACGGTACTCGCGATGTTGATGCCGCACCGGCACACGAACACGCCGATTCGGGGTGGCTCGCCGGCAACGTCGCGCTCGGGCGGATAGGTCTTCTCCGCGACCTCGGTCCCGCGCGTGCCGTGCATGATTTCGGCCGCGCCGCTGGCCGCGGCCGATGCCTGGGTCACCGTCTCGGGAATGTCCTTGGGCGCGGCCGCGGCCCCGCAGACGAAAACCCCGGGCCTGGTGGTTTCGGTCGGGCAGAACCGCGCGGTCTGAAAGAACCGGTGCCGGTTCAGCCTGACGCCGAGCTTGTCCGCCAGCTCCGGCGCATCCGCGGGCGGGCTGAATCCCACCGACAACACCACCATGTCGAACTCCTCGCTCGTCATCCCGCCGTTTCCATCGGCGGCGTAGTGAACGATGAGATTGCCCGTATCCGGCTGCTCGCCCACCTTGGCCACGCGGGACCGGACAAACCTGACTCCGTGTTCCTTCCTGGCCCGCTCGTAGTACCGGTCAAAGTCCTTGCCGTGCGCCCGGATGTCCATGTAGAAGATGGTCGGCTCGAGTTCGCGCGCGTGCTCCTTGGCGATGACCGCCTCCTTGATGCCGTACATGCAGCAAACCGAAGAGCAGTAGGTGTTGCCTGCTTCGTCATCGCGGGACCCGACGCACTGGACCCAGGCGACCCGCTTCGGCGGCTTCCCGTCGCTTGGGCGCTGCAGATGCCCGCCGAATGGCCCGGACGCGGCCAGAATCCGCTCGAACTGAATGCTGGTGACCACGTTGGGGTACATGCCGAACCCGAACTCGTACTTGAGCCGCGGATTGTACTTCTCGGCCCCGTTGGCCAGGATAATGGCGCCGACTCCGATCTCCCGTCGCTCCGGTGTCATCGAGTGCACGACCGCGTCGGCCTCGCACGCCCG
Organism: Caldifarciminota bacterium UBA2258; assembly: GCA_002347155.1. Lineage (GTDB taxonomy): Bacteria > Hydrothermota > Tepidihabitantia > Tepidihabitantales > Tepidihabitantaceae > UBA2258. The sequence continues at coordinate 59,680 of DDXO01000076.1, read as the reverse complement.
CTCGCACTCCAGGCACTCGGAACAGACCCCGCACTCTAGGCAGCGGCTGGCCTCGGCCAGCGCCTGCTCCTCGCTCAGGCCCAGTTCGCACTCCTCGAAGTTGCGGACCCGTTTGCCGGCCGCCATCACCGGCATCTTCTGCCTGGATTTCTTCTCGACGAACTCCGGCAGCTCCTTCTCCGGCAAATCCTCGTTCGCTCGACGCTCCTCGTCCCTGGTCTTTCGCCCCTCGCGCAGGTCCTCGCCCGCCAGATACCGGCTGATGGAAACCGCGGCCTCGTTCCCGTGCTGCACCGCCTCTACAATCGAAGCCGGCCCGCTCACAATGTCCCCGCCGGCGAAGACGCAGGGAACGCTCGTCTCCAAAGTCAGCGGGTCCGCGTCAATCCGGCCCCGGGTCTGTTTGAGCATCTCGAAACCCTCGAGCTGCGACCGCTGGCCGATGGCGACGATGACCGTGTCAGCCGGTATGGTCTCGGTTGTGCACTCCTTGTCGTACACCGGTGCGAAGCTGCCGTCGTCCGCGTACACCGAAGTGCAGCTCATCGTCTCCACGCCGGTGACCCGGCCGCCCTTCGTGACAATCTTCTTCGGGCCGAGGCAGCAGTGAATCACAACGCCTTCCTCCTCGGCCGCCTCAATCTCCCACGCATGCGCGGGCATCCGGTCCCGTGAGTCGAGGTTGCGCGTCTCCAGGCACACCATGCTCGCTTCTTCTGCGCCCAGTCGCAGCGCGGTCCGCGCGCAGTCCACCGCCACGTTCCCGCCGCCGATGACCACGACCTTCTTGCCCAGCCCCTCGACCTTGGCCCCGCGCTTCGCCTCTCGCAGGAAATCCAGGCCCGGCAGAACCCGCCTGGAATCCGCTGTCTGGCCCGGCAACTCCGCGGCTGTCTGGCATCCGACTGCGACGAAAACCGCATCGTGCCGCTTCTTCAGTTCCTCTAGCGTCACGTCCCGGCCGACCTTTGTCCCCGGCTTCAGGTCAATCCCGGCCGCAAGAATCCGGTCAATGTCCTGCATCGCGCAGGCCTTCGGGATGCGGTACTCGGGCAGGCAGGAGACAAGCATTCCGCCCGGCTCCCCAGCTTCGTCATAGACCGTTACCGCGTAACCCGAATCCCGCAGCCGCAGCGCGCAGGTAAGCCCGGAAGGGCCCGCGCCGACCACGCCGATGGTCTTCTTGCTGGTTATCTCCGCCTTGACACTCTTGGCGTCCTTAGCGGCTTCCCCTCCGGCGCCTGTGGCTTGTGGCTTGGGGCTTGCCGCTTCCCGGTCCGCAATGAACCGCTTAATCGCGGCAATCGCTATCGGCTCATCGTATTCGCCGCGCCGGCAGTTGGTCTCGCACGGATGGTGGCAGACCCGGCCGCAGATCGAGACGAACGGGTTGTGCTTCCGCACCAGTTCGTACGCCTCGTGGTACTTCTTCTCGCGCACCAGCGCCACGTACCCCTGGGCATGGACCCCGGCCGGGCACGAAACCTGGCACGCGGGCCGCGCCTTCTTGTCAATGGAGAACGCACTCGGGTAGGCCTGCGCGAACAGGCGGTATACGGCCCGCCGGTCCACCAAGCGCTCGTCAAACGTCGAAGGCAGCTTGACCGGGCAGACCTTCTCGCACTCCCCACACCCGGTGCACTTGGCCGGGTCGACGAACCGCGGTCGCTTCAGGACTTTGACCCGGAAGTCGCCCGCCTCGCCGGTCACCTCCTCGATCTGTGCTCCGGACAGCAGCTCGATGTCGAAGTGCCGGCCGCACTCCACCAGCTTCGGCGACATGATGCACATCGCGCAGTCATTGGTCGGGAAGGTCTTATCAAGCTGCGCCATGATTCCGCCGATTGCCGGGCCGCTCTCAAGCAAGTAGACCTTGAACCCCGCGTTCGCCAGGTCAAGCGACGACTGGATTCCCGCGATTCCCGCGCCCACAACCAGCACGGCTCCCGGCTTGCTGCTCGGGCGCTGTCCTGCGGACTTGGGATTTGGAGCTTGGTGCTTGGGGTTTTCCGTACTCATCATGCCTTCAGTTGGCTGAGTCGCTTCTCGCCGCGGGCCCGCTTCTTCTCGGACGCGGCCTCAATCAGCCCCAGGATTCTGGCTCGCTCCGCCCGCTCGGCCTCGCGGCCCTTGCCTCGACCTTCGCCCCGGCGCTCCTCGATGTACCCGCGGCGCACGGCTTCGGTGAACACCCGCTTGCCGCCGATGGTCCTAATCAGCGTTGTGGTGTAGCCGTCAGGCGAACCCAAGCCGCCGGCCGCTATGTCGGCGTACACGTTGGCGAAATCCACGCACGCCAGACACGCCGGCCGGGCAATCGTTTCGACCTCATCCAGCGGAATGTGCATGGTGATGCCCGACTTCATCTTGAGGACAAAGTCGTCTTTGATGTTCACCTTGGCCACGTCCCGCATGTCCATTTGGTGTTTCCGGGCGAACTCCTTTTCCATTAGCTCGTTCAGGGCGAAGCTCTGCATGCAGAACAGACCCACGGCAAACGTGACCACGTCGGCCGGCAGGATTCGCAGCACCTGCATCTTCCGAATCGCCTCAATCTGGCACGGGGTCCCGACCACCGCCAGCTTGATGACCGACTTGGGCGCAAGCTCTCTGATGGTCGGGATAATCGAAACGTACGTCGAGTACTCGGAACCGACGTGTTCGAGATGGCTGGTTTCCGCCCAGTGGGAACCGGCGGCGCTCAGCAACGCCTCCCGTGAGGTCGCGACCACGGCCCGGCGGTCGAAGAACCCGGTCTGCTCTGATACGACCGCGCCGTCAATCAGCCCGGACTCGAGCATGAACAAGAGCAGCCCGGTGACCACGCCGCCATCGGTTGCGGCTTTCTGGACCTCAGGGTCGGTCGCCCGGGCCGAGAGCACGTCCTGGCACAGGCCCACCGGTTCGCTCCAGCCGAACTTCTCCCGGACCTCCTCCCTCAGATTGTGGGTCTGCGGACAGACGAGGTAACAGATGCCGCACTCTAGGCACTTCTCCCGGTTGGCGTAGCGCGGGAATCCGTCCTTGCCCATCTCCAGCGCGCCGATGCGGTCTGCGGAGCAGAACGATACGCACCCGCCGCAGCGGTTGCAGAGCTTCCGCTCCACTACCTCCTTAAGCAGGTTGTCGAAACTCGCCTTCTCCTTCAGTTTCATCGCCGGCTCACGCCTTCGCGGCAATCCGCTTGTCCACCATCGCCTTGATCTTCTCGCCCTGCTTCTTTTCCGGGTTCAGCGCGTACTTGATGATGTTGCAGCGCAGGTCCTGGGTGAACCGGTCCAGGTCGTCAATCATGGCCAGCCGTTCCTTGGGCGCATGCCCTTCCTTGACCGCCAGCTTGCGCAGCACCTCCATGACGTCGGCGAACTTGACGTTCTGCGGGCAGCGGGCATAGCAAGTGTAGCAGCGGGCGCACAGCCAGATAGTGTCAGAGGAAAGCACCTGCTTGCGCAGGCCGAGCACGGCCATCCGGATTATCTTGCGCGGGTCGTACTCCTCCATCGCCTCGGCCACCGGGCAACTGGCGGTGCAGGTCCCGCAGGAGAAGCAGCGCTTGAAGTTCTCCGCTCCCGGCTGACTCGCGATCTCGTGCTTAAACTGGGAGTCGGATTCGCTGAGGTTGATTTCTTCCATCTTGGCTCCTCTTCAGACCCCTTCCGGCAGGCTTGCCAGCTCGGCGTAGGAGAATACCGGGCCGTCGGTGCAGACGTACTTCGGCCCGATGTTGCACCGGCCGCACTTCCCGACGCCGCACTTCATCCGGCGTTCGAGCGACGTGTAGATGCGGTCCGGCGCGAATCCCAGATCCAGCAGGACCGGCATTGTGTACTTGATCATCACCGGCGGGCCGCAGACTACCGCCCAGGCGTCTTTGGGGCTGGGCCTGACTTTCCCGGTCACGGTCGGCACGAACCCGACCGCTTTGTCCCAGCCCGCGGCCGGCTCGTCAATCGTCAGGTGGACCGCGACGTCGCCACGCTTCTCCCACTCCGTGAGCTCGTCTCGATAGAGCAGCAGCCCGGGTCGGCGAGCGCCGTAGATGACCGTGATGTCGCCGTAATCGCTCCGGTTCGCCAGCAGGTAGGCGGCCAGCGACCGGAGGGTGGTGAAGGCGAACCCGCCGCCGACCAGTACCACGTTCTGGCCCTTGAACTTCTCGACCGGGTAATGGTTGCCCAGGGGTCCGCGCAGGCCCAGCTCCTCGCCTTCCTTGAGATAGTGCAGCGCGGTCGTGACGGTCCCGACCCGGTTGACCGTGAACCGGAGGAACTCCCTTTCGGTCGGCGACGACGCTATGCCAAACGCCGCCTCACCCTTGCCCAGTATCGAAAGCTGGCAGAACTGGCCCGGCAGATACTCGAACGGCTCGGCATCGTCCGCGAACACAAGGTCGTACGTCCGCAGGGTCCGGTCGTCGGACTCGACCCGGACGTTCTGTACTCTCACCGGAATCGGGACGTACGGATTATCCGGCATGCCTGACATCCTTCTTCGTTCCTCGTTCTTTGTCCTTGGTCCTTCGTCCTTCGGCTATCACCCGCTCAAGCACCACCCGTACGTCGAAATCCACCGGACACAGCCTTATACACCGGCCGCAGCCGACGCAGGCCGCCTCTCCGTAGTTGTCCACGAAGTAGCTGAACTTGTGCATGACCCGCTGCCGGATTCTGTCCTTCGCACTCGGCCGGGGATTGTGCCCGGACGCTTCCTTGGTGAACAGAGCTGACTGGCAGGTGTCCCAGATTCGCACCCGCCGTCCCTGTTGGGTACCGGGCGCGGTTTCGTCCTGAACGTCGAAGCAATGGCAGGTCGGGCACAGATAGGCGCAGGCTCCGCACGACAGGCAGCCAAGCGCAATCTCGTCCCAGAGCGCGCTGTCCCAGAGTTTCGCGAGTGCGGTCTTGACACCGGAGTAGTTGGCTGCCGGTGCCAGCGATGCCAGAGCCTTGCTGCGCGCCTCTCCGGCCTTGTCCAGGTCGGCCTGGCTCGGCCGCTGCACCTGTGACTTGTACGCCGTCTTGAGGAACCGCTCACCTTTGTCCGTGCACGACTCCGCGACAAAAGCGTCGCCGATGTCGGTGAGCATGATGTCCGACCCTTCCGCGTCAAATGGGCCGCTTCCCATCAAGTTGCAGAAACAGGTTTCAAGCGGAGCGCTGCACCCGAGCCCGATGACGAGGCTGTCGTCGTGCCGGCGCTGCCAGAGCGGGTCCCAGTATTTGCCGGTGCCGAACACCTTGTCGAGCAAGAGCAGGCTGCGGGCGTCGCAGGGCCGGGCCCCGATAACCGCGGTCGGTTTGTCCCGACCCGAGGGCGCTTCGCTCACGGTCCCGTCGTAGGTCAGAAGCGTTTCGGTCTGGGGGAAGAATGCCGCCTTCACCGACCCATCCAGCGCCGCACCGAGCGCGAGCTCGTCCGCGCTCTTCACCTCGCGCAGCACGGTCGAGCCGTCGACGTCGACCGGCCCGAACAACCGGTAGCGCGAGGTGAGCGCCGAAACCAGTTGGTCCAGGTCCGGCTTGGCTATTCGGAGCGACGAGCTCACAGCATGAACTCCTGCTTGTCTTCTTCGCTGTACGTAGCCAGCGCCGGTGTCGCTTCCATGCTCAGGCCCGCGGTGTACCCGAAACGTTCGCGGACTTCCCGCTCAAGCCGCTTGTTCAGCAGCGCGAGCCGAACCCCGAGCGGGCAGGCGCGCTCGCACGCGCCGCAGTCAACGCAGCGGCCGGCAGTGTGCAGCGCCCGCACCAGGTGAAAGAGCGTGGTGTCCGGCCGCTCCGCGCTCTTGCCGAGCCACAGCGGGTTCGTCTGGTCGACAACGCACTCCTCACAGTAGCACATCGGGCAGGCGTTCCGGCACGCATAGCAGCGGATGCACTTGCCCAGCTCGTGCTCGAACCATGCCCACCGGTCGGCCGAAGCCAGCTTCTCGAACTCGGCGACCCCGGCGAACTCATCACCGGTTCCGGCCGCAACCGGCTCGCCGACGAATACGTCATACACCGGCGGGTTCGGATACCGGCACCGCTCGCAACTCGCTTCTCGCTTCTCGCCGCTCGCCCCTCGCCTGTGGTCCGTCACGCCGTTGCAGCCGACGCCGATCATCACGACCTGGTCGCGCTTGAACTGGCCCTCGGCAATCTGCTGCACCAAGGCCCGGCCGTCGCAGCCTTTGGCAACAACCGCGACTCTGGTACCAAGCGGCGTGGCCCGCAGCGCTTTCCGCGCAAACGGAACCAGACTGGGGCCGCAGGTATCGTCGAAGATCAGACGGTCCACGTCTTTGTCGGCCCTGATGACCACGGGTCGCGCCCGCCGCTTGGAGGAGCCGCGCTCGTAGCCAATGACAAGGTCGGCCTTCTTGTCCTTCAGGAGCATCCTCGCCGTCTCCCGGAGTTGCTCCGTCTGGGACTTGGTCTTTGGGGTGTGGGGTCTCCCGGCTTTCACTGCCCGCCCCCGATGGTCTTGACCAACCGCTTGGCCGGCCCCAGCTTCCTTACGTCTTCCGTTACCCGGGCCACGACTTGCGCGAACTTCTCGCCCTCGCCGGCCGAGACCCACGAAAACTGCACCCGGCCCGGCTCCACCCCGATGAACTCCAGCGCGGTCTTCAGCGTCGCGAATTTCCGGCGGGCGATGTAGTTGCCCGAGATGTAGTGGCAGTCTCCCGGATGGCAGCCCGAAACCAGCACGCCGTCGAAGCCGTTCTCAAGACTCTTCAGGACGAAGAGCGGATTCACCCGGCCCGAACAGGGGACGCGCACGACCCGGACGTTGGGCGGGTACTGGATTCTCGACACGCCGGCCAGGTCCGCGCCCGCATACGAGCACCAGTTGCAGAGGAACGCTACAATCTTCGGTTCCCAGTCGCTCATGCTCGGAGCGCGCTCACCGCCTCATAGATCTGGTCGTCGGTGAACCCCTTGAGATTCACCGCGCCGCACCGGCACGACGCCGCGCACACGCCGCACCCTTTACACAATGCCTCGTTCACCTGCGCCACCGTCACGGTTTCACTGCCCCGCTTCAGTTCCTTCAGTTCCAAGGCCGCGTACGCGCAGGTGGCCACGCATACTCCGCAGCCTGTGCACCGGTCCGGGTCAACCCACGAAACCGTGCCTTCGACCGCGACCTGCTTCTTGCACAGCACGCCCAGGGCCCGGGCCGCGGCTGCCCGCGCCTGGGTGATTGACTCGTCGATGTCCTTGGGCGCGTGGGCCAGGCCGGCCATGAACACGCCGTCGGTGGCGAAATCCACCGGCCGCAGCTTCATGTGCGCCTCGAGGAAGAATCCGTCCCGGTTCAGCGGCACCTTCAGCATCTTGGCCAGGGTCTGGTTGCCGACCGGCGCAGTGATGGCGCTGGCGAGCACCAGCAGGTCGGCGTCAATCACAATCTCCTTGCCGAGCAGCCGGTCCCCGAGCCGAACTCTGACCCGGCTGGTCACATCGCCCGGCTTCACCGGCTCGACCTTCGGCTTGCTGTCGAGTTCGTACCGCTCGAATATCACGCCCAGTTCCCGCGCCTCAGTGTAGTACTTCTCGGCCAGGCCGTAGGTCCGCAGGTCCCGATACAGCACGTAGACCTCGGTGTTCGGGTGCTTCCGCTTTATCAGCGCCGCGTTCTTCACCGCCTTGGCGCAGCAGATCCGGCTGCAGTAGTCGCGGTCTGGCTCTCGTGAGCCGACGCACTGGATCATCACCACGGTCTTCATCCGCGGCAACGTGTCGATGCGCTTCTCGAGTTCCTTCTGGGTAATCACCCGCTGGCTCTTGCCGTACAGGTACTCGGCCGGCACCGCCTCCTCCGCCCCGGTTGCGACAATCACCACCCCGTGCTCGACCTCTATTGGGGAGGCGCCGTTTGGGGTTTGGGGTTTGGGATTTGGGATTTCCACGGAGGTGGTGTACTTTCCGACGTACCCATCGATGCTCTTCACCTCGGCACCGATATGGACCGTGATGAACTTGTGACCCTTCACCCGCTCGGCCGTCGAGCGAAGCAGCGCCTGCGGGTCCGCGCCCGAGGACGTATGGCGGATATCCTTCAGATTTCCGCCCAGCTCGCTCTCCCGCTCCAAGAGCACCACTTCATACCCGGCGTCGGCAATCGCCAGGGCCGCGGTCATCCCGGCAAGCCCGCCGCCGATGACGAGCGCCCGCGGGTTGATGTCGATCAGCAGTTCCTCAAGCGGCCCCAGGTTCCGCGCCCGGGCGATGCCCATCTGCACGGTGTCCTTCACCTTTTCGGTCGCCGCAGCCGGCTCATTCATGTGCGCCCACGAGCACTGGTCCCGGATGTTGGCCATCTCGAACAGATACTGATTCAGCCCGGCCTCGCGCAGGGTCTCGCGGAACAGTGGCTCATGCGTGCGCGGGGTGCAGGCCGCGACCAGCACCCGGTTCAGGTCAAGCTCCTTCACCTTCTCCTTGATGGTCTCCAGCGAATCCTGCGAGCACGCGTACATCACGTCCTGCGCATGCTCGACGTTGGGCAATGTCTTCGCGAACTCGACGACAGCGTTCACGTCAACCACGCCCGCGATGTTTGTCCCGCAATGGCAAACGAATGCGCCGATTCTCGGCCGCTCACCGACCACTACCTTCTCCTTCGGGAACTCCTTGTTCGAGGCCCGCGCACGCCGCTCCAGTCCGAGGTACGGAGCGCAGCCTGCTGCCGCGGCCGAAGCCGACATCACCGACTCGGGGATGTCCCTGGGCCCGCCCGCCGCCCCGCACACGAACACGCCGGCCCGGCTGGTCGCGAGCGGTTCGAACGGCAGGACCTTGCAGAAGCCATACTCGTTGAGCTTGATGTCAACCTGGTCCGTGAGCCGGGCCAGCCGGCGCCGCGCCTCCAGCCCGACCGAAAGCACGACCAGGTCGAAGACCTCGCTCTCGCGCCGGCCGTATTCCGGCATGAAATGGAGCTTCAGGCTGTCGCCTTCGACCGGTTCGACCCGGCCGATGCGCGCCCGGGCCAACTTCACCCCGTAGTGCGACTCGGCCCGCTCGCAGTACCGGTCGAAATCCTTGCCGAACGCGCGCAGGTCCATGTAGAAAATCGTCGGCTCGATGCCTTTCCCGTGCTCCCTGGCAATGACCGCTTCCTTGACCGCGTACATGCAGCAGACCGAGCTGCAATAGGCGTTCTTCTCCAGGTCTCTCGAACCCACGCACTGGATGAACGCAATCTTCTTCGGCTCCTTGCCGTCCGACGGCCGCACCACGTGCCCGCGCTGGGGCCCGCTCGCCGACAGCATCCGCTCGAACTCCATGGCCGACACGACGTTCGGGTACTCGCGGTAGCCGTACTGGCCGTAGCCGATGGGATTGTAGGGGTCAATCCCACTAGCAATGACCACCGCCCCGCAGTTGAGGCTGACAATCCGGTCCGCGTCCTCGAAATTGATGGCGTTGGCCGCGCACGCCTTCTCGCACAGCCGGCACGCGCCCTTGGTCAGGTAGAGACAGTGGGCCGTGTCAATCAGATAGTTGGAAGGAATGCTCTGGGCGAAGTGGCGGTATATCGCCTTGCGTGACCTGAGCTCCACGTCGAACTCGTCCGGAACCTTGACCGGGCACTTATCCGAGCACAGTCCGCAGGCAACGCACTTCTCCGCGTCAACGTAGCGCGCGTGTTCCCGGATTGTGCACTGGAAGTTGCCGGCCGCACCGGACACCGACACCAGCGACGAGTGGGTATGGAGTGTGATGTTCGGATGACGGGCGCACTCGCTCATCTTCGGGGAGAGGATGCAGATTGAGCAATCGTTGGTGGGGAAGGTCTTGTCCAGTTGGGCCATCCTGCCGCCGATGGACGGAGTCTCCTCCAGCAGATGAACATCCGCGCCCAACTCGGCCAAGTCGAGCGCCGCCTGGATTCCGGCTATGCCGGCGCCGACTACAAGAGTTGACCTGCTTGAGGAAGAAGGCCCCTGCATGGGATCAAGTTAACACGCCCTCAATAGCATGTCAAGCTTGACATTCCATGAAATACCCGTGACATAACTGAAAATAATACGGATGGTTACCAGCTCAACTTATACCTGATGTTGATAATACATCATAACATCATCATACTACATATCTTATACCTCTACATGTGTTCAAATCAGGCGAAACGCTAGGGGGGACCACCAACTGCTGATGGCCGTCGGCGCGGGCTAGGATTGAAACGCGGAGATGAGCGCGGCGGCGATGATGGGGATTTCGTCGCGGCGGAGGGTGCGGAAGTCGAGCAGGTACTCGCCCTTCTCGACCCGACCGAACACCGGAGGCCGGTTGAGGCGCATGCGGCGGGCGAGTTCGTCAACGTGCATGGTCTTTGGCTGGATTGCGACCACTCGCGATTCAAGGCTTTCGGTCGCAAGCGACCCGCCACCGATTTCGGAGAGGGCGGGTCTCACGATGAACGTCGCGAACGAGGGGCCAGGGGTTAGGGATCCGGGGCCAGGGTCAGGAATCCGAACCCCAGTCCCTAGTCCCTCGGCCCTAGTCCCTTCTGTCAGCAAGTGGACGAGTTCCTCGGCCTCATTCTGCATCTGGTCCGTGGTCTTGAGCAGCAACTGGAACAGGGCGTGCTCTTTCACCACCCGCTCTTCATCCAGGAAGAGTTCGAGCGTCCGCTCGAGCACGGCGTAGGTCAACTTGCCGCACCGCATGGCGCGGGTCAGCGGGTGCTTCTTCAGCAGGTCGATGTACTTCTTCTTGCCGACGACGATGCCCGCCTGCGACGCGGAAATCAGCTTGTCGCCGGAGAAGCAGATGACGTCGGCTCCGGCTTTGACCGATTCCTGCACCAGCGGTTCCTTGGGCAGGCCGTGCTTCGAGAGGTCAACGAGCGCACCCGAACCCAGGTCGTCCACCACGAGTAGGGGCGAGGGGCGAGGGGCGAGGGGCGAGTGATTGGTCTCTTGGGCGAGGGCGACCAACTCTTCGAGGCTCACTTCCTTGGTGAACCCCGTAATCTTGTAGTTGGAGGTGTGAACTCTGAGCAGGAGCGCGGTCTCCGGCGAGATGGCGTTCTTGTAGTCGCGCAGGTGGGTACGGTTGGTGGTCCCGACCTCGACCATCTTGCACCCGCTCTGCTGCATAACATCGGGAATCCGGAACGCGCCGCCGATTTCTATAAGCTGGCCTCGCGACACAATCACCTCTTTACCCTTGGCGAGTCCCGAGAGGATGAGCAGGGTCGCGGCGCAGTTGTTGTTCACGACCATCGCCGCTTCGGCGCCGGTCAGTTCGCAGAGCAGCGGCTCGATGTGCCGGTACCGGCTCCCACGCCTGCCTGTTTCGAGGTCGATTTCAAGGCTGGAGAAGTGCTCGCTCACGTCAGCGAGTGCTTCCTGCGCGGCCTTCGATAGCGGCGCGCGTCCGAGCCCGGTGTGCAGGATGACGCCGAGGCCGTTGATTGCCCGCGTCAGGGTCGGCTTGCGCTCGCGTTCGAGCCGGCGAACCAACTCGCCCATGGAGAACGCTTGCGGCTTACGGCTTGCGGCTTGCGGCTCTTTCAGACCTTGCCGCAGTTCGTCGAGGTACGCCCGAATCGCCCGCACCGCCATTCGGCGGTGCACTGCGCCGAGCACCGGCTTGAGTTCTTCGCTCTCGAGTAGCTTGTCGACAGAAGGCAGGGACCGAAGCGTGGTCGAGGGGTCTAGTGGTCCAGTGGTCGAGTGCCGGGCTTCCTCGCCCGCTCCCTCGATCCCTTTATCCCTTGATCCCTTTCCTTTCACTGATGCACCAGCGTCTCGCGTACGAATGTAGCACGGCGTTCATCGCGCTCCGCCGCGCTCAGCTTCTCGCCCAGCATCGCCTGCAGGTTCGCAGGCCGGACCAGTATCATCAGCCGCGTGACCTGCTCGAGGTTGACCTCGTTGATGATGCCCAGGGCAACGCCAAGCCTCAGGCCGGCAATCAGGTTTATGGCCTCGTCCGACGACAGCACGCGCGCGCCCTTGAGCAGACCGAGCGACCGGAAGACCTTGTCCTCGACCTCGACCCGCAGCTTCTTCATCAGGTACTCGCGGGCCTTCCGTTCGTAGGTAATCACCTGCCGGCTGATGTCGGCAATCGTCTCGATTATCTCCCACTCGGTCTGGCCGACCGTCTTCTGATTGGATATCTGGAAGAAGTTGCCCTTGGTCTCGCTGCCCTCGCCGTACAAGCCGCGCACGGCGAGTCCGATGTGCATTGCCCCGCGCAGGACTTTCTCGATTTCGCGGGTGATGACGAGCGCGGGCAGGTGCGCGAGGACGGACGCCCGCATCCCGGTCCCAAGGTTGGTAGGACAGGCGGTCAGGAAACCGAACTCCCCGGAGAACGCGTACTGGAGCTGTCTTTCCAGCTTCTCGTCGAGCGCCGCCGCAGCCGTGAACGCCTCAGGGAAATCGAGCCCGGACGCCATCACCTGGAAGCGCAGGTGGTCTTCCTCGTTCACCATCAGGCTCGTGGTCTCATCGTTGCTGACATAGAGGCCCCGCTTCGCCTTTGAGGCAACGAAGTCGGGTGAGGCGAGGTGCCGCTCGATCAGATACTGGCCCTGCGGTTCGGCAAGTTCCTCGTTGCTCAGGAACTTGCCGCTGTCCAGATAGCCGGAATCGGCAAGCGCCCAGCGTGCGACTTCGATGGTGCGCTCGTGGTCGGTCTCAGTCGCCCGGTGGGTGAACGGCACTTCGGCCACGTTGCGGGCCAGCCGGACCCGCGTGGAGAGCACCACGTCGGCTTCCGGCCCGTTGGCCGCGAGCCACTTCCCGACTGCAGCGTTTGGACTCATGGGAACTGAAGGAATCGAGGGGTCGAGGATCCCGGGACTCGAGTGTCGGGACCCTGGACCCCTTGAGTCCTCGAATCCTTGAATCCTGCCTGGTTCATTCCTCTTCCGTGCGCCTTAACTGGTCGCGCAGGGCCGCGGCTTTCTCGTAGTCCTCATCCTGGATTGCTCCGGACAGCGCCTCACGCAGCTTCGCGACATTCATCTTCTGCTGTGCCTGCTTGCGGCCGCCGCTCGCGGTCCGGCCGACGTGCTGCACCGCGTCGTGAATCCGGCGTATCAGCGGCACGAGCTGGTCATGGAACGAGACGTAGCAGTCGGCGCAGCCGAGTCGCCCCTGCTTCTTGAATTCGGCATACGACAGACCGCAGGTTCGGCAGATGAGCCGGGAGTCGCCTTCGTCGATGCGGTTCTTCAGCTCGGTGATGATTTCCGCAACGTTCGCCTTCAGCTTCTCAACCTCGGTGAATCCGCGTGCGCGGGCACACTCGGCGCAGATGGAGATCTCGGTAACCTTCCCGTCCTTGTCGAGCTGGCTCACCTTCATGGTCGCCTCGCTCTTGCCGCAGAGATCACAGGGTCTCATAGAGAGGGGGAAACCGGGCCATCACCACAAAGGCACAAAGACACCAAGCGGCTCCGGGCTCCGAAGCCTTCGTGGCTCTGTGTCTTAGTGGTTAGCTTCTTCACTAAGTTTTCCTTCTGCCAGATGCAGCCGGCGCGTTGCCCGGTCCGCAACCGCCTGATTGTGAGTCACTACCAGAATCGTCATCTTCCTTTCGCTGCTCAGCCGGACCATCAAATCAACCAGCGCTGCCGCCGACGTCGAATCCAGGTTGCCGGTCGGCTCGTCGGCGAGAATCACCGCCGGCTCGTTCACCAGCGCCCGTGCCATTGCCGCGCGGGCCTGCTCGCCGCCCGAAAGCTCAGCCGGCCGATGGGTCAGACGCGAAACGAATCCGATCTCCTCGAGCACCTCGTGCGCCCGGCCCAGCGCCTCGGTCCGGGCCATGCCCGCGACCAGCAACGGCATCGCCACGTTCTCCAGTACTGTGAACTCGGACAGCAGGTGGTGGAACTGGAACACGAACCCCACTTTCCGGTTTCTCAGCTCGTGGAGTTTGGACTCAGGGTAGCTGAAAACATCCAGCGAATCAAGCACCACCCGGCCTTTGGTCGGCCGGTCCAGCGCTCCGAGCACGTGCAGCAGGGTTGACTTACCCGTCCCCGACGGTCCGAGTATCGCCACCAATTGCCCACGCTGCACTTCCAGGTCAACGCCGCGCAGGATTTCCAGCCGCTCCGCCCCGGTCTCGAACACGCGCCAGATGTCGGTCGCCTGAAGGACAGGCGAGGGATCAAGGGATCGAGGGTTCAAGGGACCAAGTGCGGGACCGGTACTTCCTCCCTCTGTCCCTCTATCCCTCTGTCCCTTCATCCCTTCCTCATTCATATCGAATTGCTTCCAGCGGCACGAGCCGCGCGGCTGTGAGCGCCGGGTAGATGGTAGCGGCAAACGTGATGACGATCGCCGCGGCGCACACGAGCACAACGTCTTGCGGCATCACCTGCACCGGCAGGTTCTTTATGAAGTAGACGTCGCCCGGGAGCGAGACGAACCGGTATTTGTTCAGCAGCCAGCACGCGACCAACCCGAAGACCGCGCCGGTCACGGTACCGATGATGCCGATGAACCCACCGGCCAGCACGAAGATACGGGTCACGGTCGAGGGCTTTGCGCCCATCGCCTTGAGGATGCCGATTTCGCGGGTCTTACGGATGACCATCATCGTCAGCATACCGATGATGTTGAACGAGGCGACCAGCACGATCAGCACGAGCACGATGAAGGTCACGACCTTCTCCAGCCGCAGCGCCGTGAAGAGATTGCGGTTCTGCATTATCCAGTCGATTGCCCGGTACGGATATCCCAACTGCCGTGTGATGCGCCGCGCCAGGCGGTCCGCCGCATAAACGTCGCGAACGCGTACCTCAAAACCGGTGACCATGCTCTCCATGCCGAGGAACTGCTGTATGTCTGCCAGCGACAGGTAGACGAAACTGGAGTTGTACTCGTACATGCCGCAGTCGAAGATGCCGTTCACCCGGAAGTAGCGGGTACGGGGCAGAAACCCGAGTGCCGTCATTGTCCCACCGAAGGGCGACGCCAGGTTCAGCCTGTCCCCGACCGAGAGCCCGAGCATCCGCGCCAGTTCGACGCCGATTACCACGCCGGCCGAGTCGAAGGCGAACTGCCCCTGGACGATGGTGCCGGAGATACCGGTGACCTCGGTCTCGTGGTCCGGGTCGACGCCGCGAATCACGACACCCTCGACCCCGTTCTCGGTCCGGACCAGGGTCTTGGCATAGATGAACGGCGCGGCGGACACCACCCCCGGCACCCGGAGAATCTCCCGCTGCAGCGAATCTCCGCCGCCCGAGGGGTACGGGATCGGCTCGTAGGAGTACTTGGCGACGACGATATGAGGCGTGGCGCCGAGAATCCGGTCGCGCAGCTCCTGATGGAACCCGTTCTCGACCGAGAGCACGATGAGGATGGCCGCAACGCCGACGAACACGCCGCCGACGGCAATGGCCGTGATTCCGGAGATGATGCGCCGGCCCCGGCCGCGCAAATACCTCCTCGCCATAAAAAGCTCGAACCTCATCGGCCCGCCCTCGAATTCTTACCACAAAGACACCAAGACACCAAGGCCGGAATCCGACGGCCCGAACAGACCGCTTCGTGCCTTTGTGCCTTTGTGGTGAGATTCCTCACCGCGTCAGGAGTCTCTCGTAGGACGAAGCTGCGGGAATAGTATGACATCACGTATGGTCTGCGAGTTCGTCAGCAGCATTGCGATGCGGTCGATTCCGAGTCCCAGCCCGCCGGTCGGCGGCATGCCGAACTCCAGTGCGGTGCAGTAGTCCTCGTCCACCGTCGCGAACTCCTCGTTCAACGCCACACCCTCCTCGAACCGCTGCCGCTGCTCGGCCGGGTCGTTCAGCTCGGAGAATGCGTTGCCCAGCTCCATGCCGCAGATGACAGGCTCGAACCGCTCGACCAGCTCCGGGTTATCGCGGTGGCTCTTGGCCAGCGGCGTCGTCACCTTGGGATGGTCCATCACGAACGTCGGGTCAATGATGTGGTCCTGAATCAACTCGGAGAACAGTTTGTCCAGCAGCTTGGCCCGAGAGACGTCTTCGCTCGCTTCGACGTTGAACCGCGCCGCGACCTTCGCAAGCATCGGCATCGAGAGCTTGAGCGGGTCGGCCTCAATCCGCGCCGCCAGCGTCTCCACGAACTTCATCCGCTGCCAGGGCCGGCCCAGGTCGACAACGTGGTCGCCGAAGGGAATCTCCGTCTTGCCGCAGACCTCGGTCGCCAGGAACTTGAACAGCTCCTCGACCAGCGCCATAACGTCGTTGTAGTCGGCGTAGGCCCAGTAGAGCTCCATCTGCGTGAACTCGGGATTGTGCGTCCGGTCCAGCCCTTCGTTCCGGAAGTCCTTGCCGATTTCAAAGACCTTCTCCAGCCCGCCGACAATCAGCCGCTTCAGGTAAAGCTCGTCGGAGATACGCATAAACATCTTCTGCTCGAGCACATTGTAGAAGGTCTCAAACGGCCGGGCCGCGGCCCCGCCGTAAATCGGCTGTAGAATCGGCGTCTCGACTTCGACGAACCCGCGTTCGGAGAGGAACCGACGCACGAGACTCGTCACTTTAGTACGGGCGAGCAGCACCTGCCGCGACTCCGGGTTCACAACCAGGTCAACGTAGCGCTGCCGGTAACGTGTCTCTACGTCGGTCAGGCCGTGAAACTTCTCGGGCAGCGGGTGGAGTGACTTGGTCAGAAGGACCAGTTCCTTCACGTTCACTGTCACCTCGCCGGTCTTGGTGCGAAACATCTCGCCCCGCGCGCCGACAAAGTCACCGAGGTCGAGCAGGCTCAGGTTCGCAAACGCCTGCTCGCCCAGCGTGTCCTTGCGCAAGTAGAGCTGGAGCCTGCCGGTTTCGTCCTGGATGTGGCCGAACTGCGTCTTCCCATGCTCCCGCCGCGACATCAGCCTTCCCGCAACGCTGACAGCGAAAACGGGGACTGGAGCGGGCATAGGGACTGTACCGGATTGCGGCGCTCCTGGCGCCGGGGACTGTCCCTGCCCGCTCAGCGTCTCGAATTCCGCTATCGCCTTCGCATTCGTGTGCGTCCGGTCCCACTTGTAGGCGTAGGGATTGACTCCGGCCTCGCGCAGCTTCGCGAGTTTGGCCAGCCTGACCTCGCGGTCGTGGCCGCTGGTGTGGATCGGGCTGTCGGCTGTCGGCTGTCGGCCGTCGGCTTGACTGGGGTTGTCGCTCATCGGGCAAGACTATATCCGTGTCAGAGGCGAAGTCAAACGGACGAGGGAATCAGGAAGTGGAACGTACACTCACCACCAGGACACCAAGATGATTCCGGAGAGCATGGTCGCGGATAAACTGAACCCGAAAGCGCCCGGCCAGACCTCGCGGACGAAAGATGCTGCCTTCACCGCCTTGTTCACTCCGGCAGTAGTTCTTTACAAACTACTTATTAGTTGTTAAAATACTACATGTCGCCGAAGAGATTTAGGACCGAACTCCGCGAGTTGTTGCTGGAACTGCACTGGCGGCAGTGGTGCGCGCTGGGTATCGCCGGTCACGTCGATCCCGAGCGGCACCGCGTGATCGACCTTGAAGCACTGCTTGTCTCTTCCTCGCGACTCCGGCCGGCGGACGCGAGACTTGCCAGACGAATCGGAGAGTGGCTCGGGCTGAACCGGGACTGGGTGAGCACCTCACGGCTCAGGAGAATCGGTGACGTGTTCTCGGCCGCCACCGGCTCGGAGGCGCCCATTATTGAGCCCCATGCGGACGCAGGCGGGCGAAACAAGGTCGTGCGCCCGGTCACAACCCAACCGGTGCTGCTGCAGTTACAGCTCCGGGCGCTGTTGGGCAACGACGTTCGGGCAGACGTCTTCGGCTACCTGCTGTTCAACCAACATGGCAACTCCTCCTCAATCTCGCGCGCACTGCACGTGGACCAGAAGCGAGTCTACAACGTCCTTGAGCGCTGGAACTCCGCCGGATTCGTGCGGCGAACGTCGGGCGGATACTCGCTTGCAGCAGCGGCGGTTCCGCCCTTGATTGAGGAAGCAAAAGCCCGGGTCGAATGGCTCGATTGGGCTGCGACGTACGTGGTGCTCGCCCGGCTCTTCGAGTCTATGACAAAGGCGGAAACGGATGACCGGTACGTCCTGGCCTCGCTGGCACGCGACGTCACGTCCGCACTGGAATCGCCAGCGGCTGCCGCTGGAGCCACTCTGCCGCCAGCCAACCGCTATCCCGGCGCGGCCTACCTGGAACCGTTCAGCGACGCGGTAGTTGACTGGCTCCGTCGTCTCATCGACCAATGCAACTAGCCCGCAATCCTCGATCCGCGATCACCGGAGTTACTGACCTCAGGCTCTCGGCCGCCGGCCCGTGAGCCAGCCTGTGCCTGAGCCTGCGACGTATCAGTGTCAGAGGCGAAGTCAAACCAGCGAAGGGTCAGGAAGCCGGAACGGACACAACCACAGAGGCACCAAGACACAAGGCGAGTCCGGCAGGAATCGCGCGCGAGACGCGCCGGGGCTACTTCTTAGAGTGTCCGACGGCGACCAGCCAGCTCCGCTCCACGACTCTCCAGACAGGATTGGCAGCGTCGTAATCGGCAATCTCCCCGTAGACACGCCACGGTTGACCACGGCTCCAATACTGGAGGCTGTGCACTATTCGCCTCTCTGGCGGCTCTGCACGCAGTCCGAGTTCGCCGCCCGCCTCGGTCCGAACCTCAAAGACCACGCCAGTCGGCCGAACGACACGTCCGCCAGCAGTATCGCCTTCGTCGAGCAGGCGCTTGACCGATGCGGGTTCGGCGACGCTCGAAATCTCGCGCGACCACGCCGAGTAGTCCTCCAGCCTCCTGGGCTTGAACATCGTGTCCAGACGCTCGGGTTTCAGCGGGAACCTCGGGAGACACTGCTCCCCTCCAAAGAGAGGACCGACCAGACCCTGGGGACTTTCCTGGGTATCCGGCGTGACATCGCTGCCTGGCCCGGAGAACAGAACCTGACGGACAACGATCCAGTTGTCCGTGCGAACGTACCACACAACATCGGTACCTGAAGACCCTCCTCCACGATCTGGACTTGCGGCACGCAGGACGTAGCAGTCCTGTCTGCCGATCTTCTCGACGCCGGCTACGTCATATCGTCTGTAGCTCCGATTCGAGTCGTCAGCAAGAACGGATGTCGCTGGCTCCCATATCTTGACCACCCACCAATCACCCACTCGCCACCTGGGAGTGAAGCTCGTGTGTCCGCCCGCGGTGAACTGACGCGCGCACGCGGCGACCAGCAGGACTGAAAGCAGGATGCCCCGTCCTCGCATGGCTACTTCTCCTTGTGCCCGCTGGCGATGAGCCAGCTGCGCCGTGACGCGCGGCGAGTACTGCTCCCCCTGGGCCAGTACTTTCCCCATTCGCTATACAGCCGCCACGGATAGGCCCCACACCACAGCTGAAGGCTGTACGTGTAGGGCATGTCGGGACCACCTGATTCCCTTGGCGCACCCCACTCGGACAGGACCGAAAACAGCTTACTGCCGCGCGGCTTGACCGGCGCGCCAGCCCTCGGTTCCGGATCACCAAGATAGCCAGCAAGCGAGGCCGAATCCGCAGCGCCTGCGAACTGACGTACGTTCGCCATCCCCAATCCGGACCCGCGTCGGTAAAATGTGGAATCCCGCGGGGCTGCGATACCGAGCGGGAACTGGGGCAGTTGCTGTCCGAAGACCAAGTCGCCAAACACGCCTTCGGGGAAGTCGAACGTGGTAGGACCAACAAGACTACCCGCCTGCCAAGAGTACTCGACCTGACGGATGACAACGTAGTCGTCAGCCCGTACATAGTAGATGTACCGTGCGCCGTCACGGGTCGGCGTCGTGTCTCCGAACTTTACCTGAAGCACAAGACAACCGCAACCAGCCACCCTCTCGCTGCTCAGAACGTCGTAGCGATTGAGCTGCCACCGCCAGCCGTGGCCTGTAACGCTAGGCACTTGCGTCTTGGTGACCCACCAGTCGCCGACGCGCCACTTCGGCGCGTAGCCCTTGGGCTTGGCCGGGGAGGCTGCAAGCCCGAACGTTGCGACAGCCAGTACGGTCAGGACGGCTCTTGTCCCGCGCACGACATCAGTGTATAACGACACAGACTGCTGTCAAGATACTTGTCGAAGGGGATCCCCTGGCCGCCCGTGCGGGCCGGCAGCGAGTGCAGGCCGGAAGACAAAGTAGGGCCAATGTGACAGATTCGCGGTCTCGGAGGCTGTCCCGGAGAGTCCTTCGTCCTTAGTCCCCAGTGCCGTGTCGGAAGGATTCCGGTCAGGAGTTCGGCGGGTTGTGTCTCGGACAGCGGACTATGCAGTCTTCCGGTTTGTCCTGCGGGTTGTTCCCCGCTGAGTCCCGAGATCTGTGTTCGGAACAGCAGGTCAGACTGCAGTCGGAGTTGCGTGCCGGTCTATATCCGGACTTGCCTGCCGACCTGCTTGCCGGCTGGTCTCGGGCGGCTCCGTCCGTCGCCGGCTTGACATCGAGTGCGGGGGCGATAGGATGAGCCGTTCACGGGCTACGGGTTGTTGTAGCCGTGAGCGGCATCCGCCTGTCTGCCGCGAGGCGGAGTTGTGTCCTCGGCGGTCGGCGGCTGCAAGACCCGGGCAGCACAAAGGAGGTTTCATGATTAAGGCAGTGCGCAAAGCAACGACTGTAGTGATACTGGCCCTGTTGTTTGCGGCCGTCACCGTAGCGGCGGCGACATCGGAAACGTCGGCACTCGAGAAGGCTAAGGCGGTGCGCCCCGGAGCTTTCGTCGATATCGAGCCCGAACCGAGCCGGATTAACTTGTCCGGCGGACCGGACGACTACGGCTATATCTTCAAGGACGAGACCGACAGCGGTGGTCCGACCTACAACTGGATTGACACAGTCGGCGCGACCAGCCTCGGTATCACCGGTGACGACACTTTCACCGTGGTTGCGTTGCCCTTCACATTCTCGTTCTACGGCATGAGCTTCGACTACTGCTACCCTTCGACCAACGGCCAGATGGGGCTAAGCACCGGCATCAAGGCTTACTCCAACTCTGCGCTGCCGACCACCAATCTTCCGGCCAATCACCTCTGCCCGTATTGGGACGACCTGTACGTGGACACCAGCGCCAACATCCTCTACAAGACCGTCGGCACTGCCCCAAACCGACAGTTCGTCGTCATCTGGGACAGCGTCCGCACGCTCGGCAGCAGCTATCGTCTCGTATTTGAAGCCATCCTGGGCGAGTCCGACAACAGCATCACCTATCAGTACCGGTACCTGGACACGAACGCGCTGGGCCAGTCTGCCACGGTCGGCGAACAGCAGGCCCAGACCGGCAACCGTTATCTGCAGCACTCGTACAACACGGCTTCGCTGGCAAGCGGCCGCGCCATCAAGTTCTGGCGACCACCGATTGCAGCCGACGTCGGCACGCGCCGGATTGTCGCGCCTACCGGTCTCTACCTGCTGGACACGATTCAGCCCGCGGTCGTGGTCGAGAACTACGGTACTGACGTCCAGTCCAATTTCGGGGTCAGGCTCGACATCGGCACCGGCTATTCAAGCACGGTGAACGTACCCGGCCCGGTTGCGCCCGGAGACACCGTCGTCGTCAACACGTTCACGCCGTGGGTCCCGACCGCCATGGGTCAGTATGCGGTCGCCTGCTCCACGCAGCTCGACGGCGACCTGTTCGAGAGGAACGACAGGGCGACCGCGACCGCAACGATTGTGAGCCTGGTCGAGCACTTTGAGCCGACCAACGGCGGTTATGTGCCGGTTCCCAGCTCGGGCCACTGGGCTTGGCGCGAACCGGCATACCCGCGGCCGGCGCCGCCCTCGGCCCCCAAAGTGTGGACCATCCCGGACTCCGGCGCCTATCAGACATTCGAATCGAGCTACGTGGCATCCTGCAAGTACGTCGCCACCCTGGACTCTCCGCAGGTCATGTTCTACCACTGGTTGTACGTCGAGCCCAACTACGACGGCGGCAACGTATCATACTCAACCAACAATGGTTTGACCTGGACCATAATTGACCCGGACGGCACCCGGCCATACGACTCTCTCCGCTCCGGCCAGTGGGGCTACACCGGCACCATCCCCTGGGAACAGGCCGCGTTCCGTGTCCCGGTCCTGCATGACAGCGGGTTCAAGCTGCGCTGGAAGTTCATGACTGACATATCGGTCCAGTACCAGGGCGGCTGGATGATTGACGACTTCGCCGGCATCGGCATCGCCAGGCTCGCGGCCGACGTCGGCGTGGTGCAGAGACTCGTGCCGGCCGAGTCGGTCTACCTCGGCGACACGATCGCCCCGCGGGCCGTGGTCCAGAACTTCGGCAGCGCGGAACAGAAGTTCGTGGTCCGGTTCTCGGTCGGCGACGGCTACGAGGACACGGACTCGCTGACGCTCGCTCCCGGCCTGAGTGACACTATCCGATTCGAGGACTGGTCCCCGGAGTCGCTCGGGACCTTCAGCGTCACCTGTTCGACCGAGCTGGCCGGCGATATGGACCCGGCTAATGACGCGGTCCATGGCTCGGTTGCAGTCATGCCGTTCGTTGGGGTCGCCGAACAACCCCGCCTTCCCCGCGCCTTCTCGCTGGACAATGCCCTGCCGAATCCGTTCACCGGCAGCACGGTCATCCGTCTCGGCGTCGCCCGCCGGGAGCAGGTGAATGTGGACATATACTCCGCTGCCGGTACGCTGGTTCGGACGCTCTGCAACTCCGACCTGGTCCCGGGATACCACTCCCTTGCCTGGGACGGCCGGGACGCACGGGGGCGCCCGGCCGGAGCCGGCGTCTATCTGGTACGGGTGAGAGTAGACGGCTTCACGGCAACGCGCAAACTGGTCATGCAGCGCTAGTCGATACCCGGCGGAGCGACTTGGCGGAGGCGGGCGCAAGCCCGCCTCTGGCTGGACAGCGTGCGGGCTGTCTCCTACACTTTAGGCACATGGGTCGAATTCTCTGCGTTGACTACGGCGAACGGCATACCGGCGTTGCGGTCTCGGACCCGACGCGGACCATCGCCCGGGCCCTGCCGACTATTCACCACGCGACCGAGACCGAACTGCTTGAAGCGCTCAGGCGTCTCATTGCCGAGCAGGAGGTCGATGAAGTCGTCATCGGCCTGCCGGTGAGTCAGTCCGGCAAGCCGAGCCGGCGGTCGGAGCAGGTGCGAAGCTTCGCCGGGCAACTAAGGAAAGCAACCGGCCTGCCGGTGACGACGTTCGACGAGCGTTTCTCCACTGCCCGCGCCATCGAGGTCCTTGAAGAAACTCACGGCACCAGACAGTTCGCGCCCGGCCGCCGCGCGGCCACGGGCCGGGACAAGAAGCGCCGCGAGGCCGTTGACCGGATAGCCGCGACGATCATACTTGAGGACTTCCTGTCCGCTAGAAGCAACGAAGCATGAAGGACAAAGTGGTATATGACTATGCGGTTTACTCATCACGCAAGTGCTTCGGAATTAAGCGGTTCCGAGAACGCACGCCCCAGTATCGCTCGAAAAGCGACATGTACCGCGCCGCCGTGTCAGCTTGCAGGGCCTCCATGAGCGCTGTACCAGTGAGGACAGGCTCCACGACCGCCCTGTCGTCTGCTGAGCTAACCGCATAGTCATGAAGTGGTAAGGACAAGGCAAGGGGAAATGACCAAGGCCAAACCGGGCCGTGACTCCGCACTTTGTCCTTTCCCTGTTGCTTTGTCCTTTGTCCTTGTCACTTTGTCCTTGGCCCTGAGCGCAGGCACCCTCTCCTGTTCTTCTCGACCGCCACGGCCGAATGGCGGACGGGTTGAGGTCGTCATCCGACCCGGCCAGAGCGTCCGGGCAATCGCCGACTCGCTGGTCGCGAAGAAGGTCATCGGGTCCCGACCGCTGTTCCTGTTCTACGCATGGTACTACAACTACAACACCCGCCTGCAGGCCGGCCGCTACCACCTGTCCGTCGGCACCGGCGAACGGCGCGTGCTCAAGCTGCTGGCCGGCGAGGAACGCGCGGTCGCGATGGTCACTATTCCCGAGGGCTACACGATGAACCAGGTCGCGGAAGTGCTGGCCGAACGCGGTGTCTGCCCGGCCGACAGCTTCCTGAGCGCCTGCATGGATACGAGTTTCCTGCGGCAATTCGGCGTGGACGATGCGACAGCCGAGGGGTACCTGTTTCCGGAGACCTACGAGTTCCTGACCGTCTCGCAGCCGGCCGACGTCGCTCGTCGGATGATCGAGCAGTTCTTCTCCGAGCTGTACAGTCTTCGAGACCACCCCCTGACCGCTCGGCCGGTGCGCCTGACTCCTTCGCAGACCGTAACGCTGGCGTCCATCGTCGAGCGCGAAGCCAGGGTGACAGATGAATTCCCGCGCATCGCCGGCGTGTTCTACAACCGCCTGCGCCGCGGCATGCCCCTGCAGTCGTGCGCCACGGTCGAATACCTGCTGCCTGAACGCAAAGAGCGGCTGTCGGTCGAGGACACGAAGCTTGAGTCGCCGTACAACACCTATCTCCATTCCGGTCTGCCGCCCGGCCCTATCTGCAATCCGGGTCGCCGGGCGCTTGCGGCCGCGCTCAATCCTGAGCGTCACGACTATCTCTTCTTCGTTTCCCGAGGCGACGGCACGCACGAGTTCTCGCGCACGCTCGCCGAGCACGCTGCGGCGAAGCGCCGGTCACTCCGCAGCAACTGACGCGAGTCCCGCCACGGTTGCTTGACTGTCCGTAAGCGCGAAGTAGAATCAACTGCTGACTGAATGCCGGGCCTGGTTACCAGAAAGAGCTCCCGACAGCTTCCAGCATGTCGATGTTAGCTCCGTCTGGGGGCCGGTTCTGCTGGTCCGGTAAAGACCCTGCGCACGGCAGACAAAGGAGCATGTCATGATGACGCACTCGTCGTCCAAGTCCTTCGCGACCCTGATTGCCTCGGTCGCGCTTCTCGCCGGCTTCGCCGGCGCTCAACCCGAACCCTGGCTGCACCCAGACGGCAGCATCCACTACTATCATGCCATCAGCACGCCGAGCGGCCTGAACTGGAATCTGGCCTGGGATTCGGCGCTGGGCCACGGCGGCTACCTCGCCACCATCACGGCGCAGGCCGAAAACGACTTCGTCTTCAGCCTGGTCGACTCAAGTCCCTATTGGTACCAGCGACCCGGCACCGGCAAGCTGGCCGGGCCATGGCTCGGCGGCACCCAGGACTTCGGTTCGCACGAGCCGGACAGCGGCTGGCATTGGGTCACCGACGAAACGATGGACTTTGTGAACTGGTCTCCGGGCCAGCCCGACAACCAGGGCAACGAGAACGCCCTTCACTTCGGCGAATCGGCCGGCGTGCGGGTGCCGACATGGAACGACGCGAGCTGCCTTGACGACTCCATCCGCGGCTTTGTCCGTGAGCTCTCGGCCGATTCGACGACCCTTGGCCTGAAAGTGTACGACAGCGGCTTCTTTGACGGCTATTCGCTTTTCTCACCACAGACGGTCAGGAAGGCGTTCCTGGTCGACATGAAGGGACGGGCGGTTCACTCCTGGCCCAGCACCTACCTGCCGATCGGCGGGGCAGTGCTGCTCGAGAACGGGACCCTGTTCCGCGGCGCGAACCTGAACAACCCATCGTTCACCAACGGCGGTCGGGTCGAGATGGTTGACTGGGACGGGAATGTCACCTGGGCGTACAACTACTCCGACAGCACTCACTGCCATCACCACGCCCAACTCGTCCTGCCCAGCGGCAACGTGCTGATCCTGGCCTTCGAGCTCAAGTCGAAGGCCGAGGCCATCGCTGCCGGCCGCGATACGGCCAAGCTCGGCCAGAACAAGCTCTGGCCCGAGCACCTGGTCGAGGTCGACCCGACCACCGACAGCATCGTCTGGGAGTGGCACCTCTGGGACCACGTCATCCAGGACTACGACTCGACCAAAGCCAACTACGGCGTGGTCGGCGACCACCCGGAGCTGGTCGACCTGAACTTCTTCCTCCTCAGCGGCGTGAAGGGCAAAGCCGACTGGGTCCACGCCAACGCGCTCGACTACAACGAGGACTTCGACCAGATTGTCATCAGCGCCCACAACTTCGGCGAGATCTGGGTAATCGACCACAGCACGACGACCGAGGAGGCGGCCGGCCATACGGGCGGCCGGCACAACATGGGCGGCGACGTCATCTACCGCTGGGGAAACCCGTGGGCCTACCGTCGCGGCGACAGCACCAACCAGCAGCTTTTCGCTCAGCACAACTCGCAGTGGATTCGCAACGGCCTGCAGGGCGCCGGCCACATGCTCGTTTTCGATAACGGGTGGGGCCGACCGGGCGCGGATACTTTCTCGACCGTCGTGGAGTTCATCCCGGCGTGCGACAGCACCGGCTACTACCCTAGGCCCGACTCCGGCAAGCCGTTCGGCCCGGATTCGGCACACTGGGTGTACCGAGGGAACCCGCTGAGGAGCTTCTACTCACGCAACGGTTCGGGGGCGCAGCGTCTGCCCAACGGCAACACGCTCGTCTGCGAGCAGCGCAACGGCCGGTTCTTCGAGGTTACCCCTGATACGCAGATCGTCTGGACTTACGTGAACCCGATGGTGGACACGCTGGCCTGCAACCAGGGCGATACCGTGCCGTTCGACGCCCGGGGCGAGGACCGGCTGAACAGCGCCGGTCGCTGCCCGCGCTACGCACCCGACTACCCCGGGTTGCTGGACAGAGACCTGTTCCCTGACTACCCGCTTGAAAGGTACAGCACGAGACAGTACGTCGCGGTTACCGAGTCGCGGCCGGGCGCAGTCCCGAACCAACCGGCCTCAGCCTGGCCGAACCCGTTCGACCGGCGTACGGCGATCAGCTTCGGGCCCCGGTACCGTGCTGTTGCCGCCGTCGACATCTTCTCGGTCGACGGCAGGCAGGTCCGTGCCCTGGCGCTTGAGGACGGCAGCGCGGTCTGGGACGGTTCCGACAACAGCGGCCGGCAGGTCGGCCGGGGCATCTACTGCGCACGACTGCGTGACAACGGCTCCAGCCGAGCGCTGAAGCTTGTGAAGCTGGACTAGCCCGCGGTGTTCCACGTACGCAGTTCGCGCCTTCTGCTGACGGCCTTGGCGGCGGTACTCCTGCCGACCTTGTCTGCCGGGACGATAATGTTCGAGCGACGCTGGCACTGGTTCGAGGAGAACGTCGGCCGCTCGGTCGTGTCGGCTGCCAACGACGGCTACGTCGCGGGCGCGGGCACGCGGACTGGCAGCAACAGCTTCGGGGCCACGCTCGCCTGGGTCGACTCGCTGGGCGACACGGTGAAAGTGCGCCAGGTGGTCGGGCTCGACAACGGCGCCGGGTACGTCTGCAGGGCGGGGGACGGCGGCTGCGTGCTGGCCGGTACGCGTGACACGGGCCGCGTCTTCGCGCAGAAGTTCAGCGCGAACGGGGACTCGGTTTGGACCTATTCGCCTTCGGTCCGCGGCCTCGTCTATGCCGTCATCGGCACGGCGGACGGCGGCTGCCTCATTGCCGGCCGCATTCCGGAATCGATGTCCCACATGGGGGCCATCAAGCTCGATTCAACGGGCCGGGAGGAGTGGAGCCGCTACTACGGCGACCCGCGCCTGTTCGGGTCACTCGCGCATGGCGCGGCGCAGATGCGGGGGGGCGGGTACATCCTCTGCGGCGACGCCCACGACTACATGGACTCGTACTCGCGACTCGTCCGCACTGACTCCGCCGGCCAGGAGGTCTGGAACCGTCTCTACACCGGCGCGGTCGACCCGTCTCTCTGGGATGTCTGCGAGGCCCGGGACGGGGGATTCCTCGCGGTCGGGTTCGAACTCGATACGTTCAACTTCCGGAACGCGCTCTACCTGTTGCGCGCCGATTCAACCGGTGCCCTGGTCGGCACGGGCAGCCTGCCCTTGCCCGGCGCCGCGACCCAGGCAGCCGCGCTCGACACCACCCGTGACGGTGGCTACGTCGTGGCCGGTCAGATTGACTGGGGCGACTCGGCCCGCGTCTGGCTGGTGAAGCTCGATGCCGACCTCGATACGCAGTGGACGCGTGTGCTGGGCCGTGGCGGCCGCGAAGGCGTGAACGATGTCCGGACGACACCGGACAACGGCTGCGTGGTTGCCGGCACGTCCGACTCCGCCGGCGGCAGCCTTCTCCTCATCAAGACCGATTCGCTCGGCGGCGTGATGGTCGGAGTCGCCGAGGGAAGCTCGCCTGCCCGCGAGCGTATCGCGCTGTCGGTCACGCCCAACCCAGCCAGCGGCGTCGTGAGAGTTGCGTGGTCCCTACCCAACGGATCCGCTGCCGAACTCGGCCTGTACGACGCCCTTGGCCGGCAGATATTCTGGTCATCCGGACTCCGAACCTCGCCCCTCGGAATTCGCACTTCGTCGTTTCCTCAGGGCGTCTACCTGCTCAGGCTCGAGTCCAGCCGCGGCTCGGCAACGCGGAAACTGGTCGTCGAGTAGCCCGCCCGGCAGCGATTCCAGCCCGACAGCCAGCTTGACGCGGCAGGATTCCCAAGCTAGGATTTTACGTTGTTTGGTCGTAAGACCATTCACCGGCAGGGTTCGTAAACAGTTTGTGGTCCGCAGCGGTCGGCCGCGTTCGAAATCCGGGTACTCCGGTCAGTAGACCCGAGACCGATTCGCCCACACCGCAGGCTAAGGAGTACAACTATGAAGCGAAAGTTTTCCAACTCCGCCGCGACCCTGATTGCTGCGGTCGCGCTCTTCGCCGGCATCGCCGGCGCTCAACCTGAGCCGTGGGTGCATCCGGACGGGAGCATCCACTACTATCACGCCATCAGTACGCCGGCTGGCATCAACTGGAATCTCGCCTGGGACTCGGCGCTCGGCCACGGCGGTTACCTGGCAACTCTCACGTCGCAGGCTGAGAACGACTTCGTCTTCAGCCTTGTCGACTCGAGTATCTACTGGCACCTGCGATTCGACACCCGCCGTCTGGCCGGCCCTTGGCTCGGCGGCACCCAGGACTTCGGCTCATTCGAACCGGACAGCGGCTGGCACTGGGTCACCGAGGAGACCATGGACTACGTCAACTGGTCTCCGGGCCAGCCGGACAACGACGGCAACGAGAACGCGCTCCACTTCGGTGAGTCGATGCTCGGGCGTGTGCCGACCTGGGACGACGCGAGCGCGCTCGACGACTCCATCCGCGGCTTCGTGCGCGAGCTCTCGGCCGATTCGACAACCATCGGGCTTCGCCATTGGGACTCGCTGGCCTGGGAAGGTTACACGCTTTTTGCGAACAACCAGGGCCGGGCCATCTACCTGATTGACAACAAGGGTCGCGCCCTCCATCGGTGGCGCGTCACTGACAGGACCGTAGGCGCGCTCTACCTGCTGGAGAACGGACTCATCTCGCAGATCGGCAACCTGAGCAACCCGAACTTCCTTAACGGCGGCCGCGTGTCGCTCATCGACTGGGACGGCAACAAAACCTGGTCGTTCGACTACTCGGACAGTCTTCGCTGCCTGCACCACGATGCCATCTGGCTGCCCAACGGGAACCTGCTGGCGATTGCCTGGGAACTCAAGACCAAAGACGAGGCTATTGCGGCCGGCCGGGACACGACCAAGCTGACTGCCGGCAAGCTCTGGCCCGACCACATCATCGAAGTCGACCCGGCAACCGACAGCATCGTCTGGAAATGGCATGTCTGGGACCATCTCGTTCAGGACTACGACTCGACCAAGCAGAACTACGGGGTAGTTGGTGACCATCCCGAGCTCATCGACCTGAACTTCGTCGACCAGGCTTCGCCGAACGCGGCCGACTGGATTCATGCCAACGCCCTGGACTACCACGCGGACTGGGGCCAGATTCTCTTCGCCGCCCGGGATTTCAACGAGGTCTGGGTCATCGACCACAGCACAACGACCGAGCAGGCGGCAGGGCACACCGGCGGCCGATACGGCAAGGGCGGCGACCTGCTCTACCGCTGGGGCAATCCCCGAACCTACCGCCGGGGCGACACCACCAACCAGATCCTCTACCATCACCACCATTCGTCGTGGATCCCGAGCGGCCTGCCCGGCGCGGGCAACATCACGGTGTTCGACAACGGACTGCTGCGGCCGGGGTCGTCGTACTCGACCGCCGTTGAGTTCACTCCGCCGGTGGACAGCCTCGGCAACTACGAGCAGCCGGGACCGGGTGAACCCTACGGCCCCGCATCCCCGGCCTGGCAGTACATCGCCGACCCGCCGGAGTCCTTCTACTCGTCCCAGCTCAGCAGCGTCCAGCGACTACCCAACGGTAACACACTGATATGCGAGGGCAACCGCGGACGGTTCTTCGAACTCACACCGGACACCCAGGTAGTCTGGACGTACATTAACCCGGTGACCGATACACTGCCCAAGTACCAGGGTACGCCCCCGGCGCAGAACGCGGTCCACCGGTCACCTCGCTACCCGCTTGACTACGCCGGATTACGGGGCCACGACCTGACACCAGGATACCCGGTCGAACTCTACACGACAAAGCAGTACGTGAGCGTGAAGGAAACGCCGCCGGCAGGCAGCGCCCCGGTCGGGTTGTCAGTCAGTCCCAATCCGTTCGGACGGCTCGCCCGAATCAGCTTCAACCTGCCCCGCGCGGTTTCGGCTGAGCTCGGCATCTACGCGGTGGACGGACGGCTGGTCCGGACGCTGCCGGTGACCAGCGGGACTGTCTGGGACGGCACCGACAATGCCGGAAACCGGGTCGGACGCGGCGTTTACTACTGCCGGCTCCAGTGCCCGGCTTTCAGCGCGTCGCGAAAGCTCGTGAAGACCGAGTAGCCGCAAAGGAACGACGACGAGATGATACGCGCAGCCTGCCGCTCCAAAGCAGCCCTCTTGTTGCTTGCACTTCCAGGGATGTTGCTGGCGACGGTGACCTTCCAGCGCCGCTGGCACTGGTTTCGCCAGGATGTAGGCCGCTCCGTTGCGCTGACCGCGGACGGCGGGTATCTGGTTTCTGGTGAGACCTGGGTGGATTCAACCCTGTACGGTATCGTCCTGGCGCGAACTGACTCTCTGGGCGACACGACGTCGGTCCATCACCTGTTGGGCGTTGCTCACGGGAGCGGCTACGTCTGCGCTCTGCGCGGGGGCGATTTCGTCGCTGCCGGCATTCGCAGCGGATCCCGCTTCTACGCCCGGGGCTTTGGCCCATCGGGCGACTCGATCTGGACCTACGATCCGCCGCACCGCGGCCTCGTATACGCGCTCATCGCCACAAGCGACGGCGGATGCCTCATCGCCGGCCGGGATTCGATGCAGGACATGGGGCTCGTGCGACTCGATTCCGCCGGCAACGAGGAGTGGGTCCGCTCCTATGATGAACCTCGTGTACAGGGTTCCACCACCAACGGCGTGGCCGAAACCCGGGACAGCGGTTTCATACTTTGCGGCGACGCGACCGACTATATGGGTTCCTACGTCCGGCTGGTTCGGACCAATTCCGCCGGCGATACGCTTTGGACACGGCTGCTCTCCGGCCCGGTCGGTCCGTCCTTGCGGGCGGTCTGCGAGACGCCGGACCGCGGATTCCTGGCAGTCGGTTCCGAGTTCGCGACGGCGCAGTCCCGCAATGTCGTTTATCTGGTACGGACCGACTCTGCCGGCGCGACCGTCTGGACCCGTGACATCGCACCCGCGGACACAAACGCTGGCAGCGAGGCTAGGGCGCTATGCGTCACGCGTGACGGCGGCTACGCGATTGCCGGGAAAATCGACTGGGGCGACTCGGCCCGAGCCTGGCTGGTCAAGCTCGACGCCGGCTTTGACACGGTCTGGACCAGCGTGTTGCCCGGCAAGAGCAGGGAGCAGGTCACTGCCGTCTGGCAGACCGCTGACGGCGGCTACGTGCTTGCCGGCACTTCCGACCCGCCGAATGACAGCATATTGCTGTTCAAGACCGACTCAGTGGGGCACGTAGAAGTCGGCATAGCCGAAGAGCAGACTGCGCCGGGCAGACGTATTGGCTTGACTGTCAGACCGAATCCAGCCAGCGGCGTCGTCAAGGTCGAATGGTCGCTTCCTGCCCGGTCCACGGCCAGCGTTTCCGTGTACGATATCACCGGTAAGCAGGTGTATTCTGCATTTGGACTTCGGACTACGTCATTTCTGCTGGGCCTGCGGTCTTTGCCGTCAGGAGTCTACGTAGTCTCTCTGGAATCTGATTGCGGCCGGGCCACGCGCAAGCTGGTGATCGATTAGCCTTTCCTTCAGATGCGGCGTTTGACGCAGGAAAGGATGGCTGCGACAATCCGCCGTCGACCGGGCGGGATGCTATTGTCTGGAAGGACTCTTCGCAGCTTGTAGCCGATTGAGGTCGATTCGGTTCCGACACTGCCGGACAGCAGTGCCTGTCCCGATTTTGAGTGTACCAAGAACGAAGGAGTGTACGATGATGCGCTTGTCCTCCAAATCCCTCGCGACCCTGATTGCCTCGGTCGCGCTTCTCGCCGGCTTCGCCGGCGCTCAACCCGAACCCTGGCT
The DNA here is from genome assembly GCA_002347155.1 of Caldifarciminota bacterium UBA2258. Taxonomy (GTDB): domain Bacteria; phylum Hydrothermota; class Tepidihabitantia; order Tepidihabitantales; family Tepidihabitantaceae; genus UBA2258. The sequence goes on along the minus strand of DDXO01000076.1, from coordinate 27,265 downwards.
GCACCCGAACGGCAGCATCCACTACTATCATGCCATCAGCACGCCGAGCGGCCTGAACTGGAATCTGGCCTGGGATTCGGCGCTGGGGCACGGCGGCTACCTCGCCACCATCACGTCGCAGGCCGAAAACGACTTCGTCTTCAGCCTGGTCGACTCAAGTCCCTATTGGTACCAGCGACCCGGCACCGGCAAGCTGGCCGGGCCATGGCTCGGCGGCACCCAGGACTTCGGTTCGCACGAGCCGGACAGCGGCTGGCATTGGGTCACCGACGAAACGATGGACTTTGTGAACTGGTCTCCGGGCCAGCCCGACAACCAGGGCAACGAGAACGCCCTTCACTTCGGCGAATCGGCCGGCGTGCGGGTGCCGACATGGAACGACGCGAGCTGCCTTGACGACTCCATCCGCGGCTTCGTGCGTGAGCTATCGGCCGACACCACGACTGTCGGTCTGATGCAGCGTAACAGCCTTTCGTTTGGGGGCTACACACTCTTCGCGCCGCTCCTGTCCGTGTACACTTACCTGATCGACAACGCCGGCCGATTCGTCAATCGCTGGCAGAGCAGCTACCTGCCCCAGAACCCGTCGTTTCTGCTCGAAGACGGCAGCCTGCTCCGCCCGGCGAACGTCAATAATCCGTACTTCCCGGTCGCCGGCGCCGGCGGCCGTGTCGAAATCTACGACTGGGACGGCAACCTCACCTGGGGATTCAACTACTCCGACAGCCTGCACTGCCTGCACCACGACGTCCGGATGCTCCCCAACGGCCACGTGGTGATGATTGCCTACGAGCTGAAGACCGGTGAAGAGGCAATCGAGTACGGACGCGACCCGGCCAAGATAACCAACAACAAACTCTGGGTCGACCATCTGATCGAGGTCGACCCGGCAACTGACAGCATCGTCTGGGAATGGCACATCTGGGATCACGTTATCCAGGACTTCGACTCCACCAAGATGAACTACGGAGTCGTCGCCGACCACTCGGAGCTCGTCGACCTCAACCTTGGTACCGGCAAGGGGCCGCAGGGCTTCATGGACTGGAATCACATCAACGCGGTCGACTACAACCCCGAGCTCGACCAGTTGCTCATCAGCGTGATGGGATTCCAGGAGCTCTTCGTCATCGACCACAGCACGACCACCGAGGAAGCGAAGGGCCACACCGGCGGTCGCTACGGCCAAGGCGGTGACATCCTCTACCGCTGGGGCAATCCGCAGAACTATGGGGCCGGCGACAGCACCAACCGCCGGTTCTATGGCATCCATGATACGCGCTGGGTTGCGGCCGGGCTTCCCGGCGCCGGCCACATCACCGTCTTCAACAACGGCTTCCGCCGACCGGGGGGCAACTTTTCGTCCATCGATGAGTTCGTCCCGGCCTGCGACAGCATCGGTCACTATCCGCGTCCGGCCCCCGGCACGTCGTTCGGCCCCGAATCACTGTACTGGCAGTACGGTTCGCCTTCGCTGACGGACTTCTTCTCACGACACATCAGCGGTGCCCACCGACTGCCCAACGGCAACACCCTGATTTGCGAAGGCGATGACGCCCGATTCTGGGAAGTGACGCCGGACTCTCAGGTTGTCTGGCTCTATCGGAATCCTGTCACCGACACGACGCCCATCAACCAGGGCGATACGTTCCCGGCGCCGGGCCCGATTGGCCGGCTGAATATGACCTTCCGCGCGACCCGCTACGCGCCGGACTACCCGGGCCTTATCGGCCATGACCTCACCTCGGGTTACCCGCTCGAGCTGTACAGCACAAAGCAGATGTGGGCGGTAGCTGAGCCGAGAACGAGTGAGCTTGCGGCATCCCGCCCTTCGGCCTGGCCCAACCCATTCGTGCGGCAGTCCCGCATCAGCTTCGGGACTCGGTATCCGGGCAGCACCGCGGCTGACGTCTTCGGGGTTGATGGGCGTCTGATTCGGACCCTGACCCTGACCGGCGGCAGCGCGGCCTGGGATGGGGCCGACAACGCGGGCCGGCAGGTCAGCCGCGGCATCTACTGCTGTCGGCTGCGTGGCATCGACTCCGGCCGAGCTTTGAAGCTCGTCAAGGTGCACTGAGTGCGGGTCCGAAAGCCTTCCATGCGCCTGCTTGCAGCACTACTGCTGGTCCTGCTTCCGACCGTATCGCCGGCGAGCATCACGTTCGAGCGGCGCTGGCACTGGTTCCAGCAGGCCGCGGGCCGCTCGGTTGAATTGAGCGGCGACGGCGGCTACGTTGTCGGCGCGGGAACGTGGATTAGCGGCAGCAACTACGGTGCGACGCTGGCCTGGGTCGACTCGCTGGGCGATACCACAACGGTACGCCACATAGCCGGGCTCGACTACGGCGCAGGCTGCATGAGCCGGGTGGCGGACAGCGGCTACGTGGTCGCCGGAACCCGCGATACGCACCGCGTCTTCGCGCAGAAGTTCGACGCAAATGGCGACTCGGTCTGGACCTACGTCTCCGCGCATCACGGGCTTGTCACCACGGTCTTCGGCACTGCGGACGGCGGCTGTCTCGTCGCGGGTCGGATTCCGGATACGCTCTTCGACTTCGGCCTGGTCAAACTCAATGCGGAAGGGTCTGAGGCCTGGATGCGAACATACCAGGAGAACCGGCTCTACTCGACCATAGCGCGTGCCGTGGCTGCGACCCACGATGGCGGCTACATCATCTGCGGTCACGGATATGACTATGGGGGGTCCTACCCGCGGCTCGTTCGGGTCGACTCAAGCGGAGAGACGCTCTGGACGAGGATCTACTCCGGCCCAGTCGGCGCTTCCCTTCAGGACGTCCGAGAGAACCCGGACGGCGGCATTATGGCCGTCGGCTCCGAACTCGACAGCACAACCGGCCATACTGCCCTGTACGTCATGCTCACCGACTCAGCCGGCAATGTGGTCCGAACCGTGAGCCTTCCAGTGTCCGGGGCCGGCACCCTTGCGACGACGGTAGCGGCAACCCACAACGGCGGTTACATCGTTGCGGGACAACTCGACCGCAGCACTTCGGCCCGGGTATGGCTGGTGAGAATTGACTTCGCGGGCGATACTGCCTGGTCGCGTGAGGTCGAGGGGCCGGGCCGCGAGGGCGCAGCTGATATCATGGAGACCGAGGACGGCGGCTTCGTGATTGCCGGCACGTCCGACTCCGCCGGCGGCAGCGTCCTGCTCATCAAAACCGATTCGCTGGGCCGGCTCGGCATCGCTGAACGAAGTCAGCCCCTGAGCGAGCGCGTCGCATTCTCGGTAGCACCCAACCCGACCAACGGCGTCGTCAAGGTCGAGTGGTCGCTGCCCACCAGTTCCACAGCCGGACTCAGCCTGTACGATGCTCTCGGCCGGCAGGTATTCTCGTCATCCGGACTCCGGACCTCGCCCTTCGAGATTCGCACTTCGTCACTTCCTCAGGGCGTCTACCTGCTCAGACTCGAGTCCGATTGCGGCAGCGCAACGAGGAAACTGGTTATCAAGTAGCCGGACGCGCGACCAGGACTACGAAGCTCGCCCCGCGCACAAAGCCGGGGCGAGGCTCTTCCATGTCCATAGTCTCGCCGGGCCCCTGGAACAAGGTCGACACCGTCTTGACGACTTCAAACCCAGACTGCTCGGTCAGACGTTTCACATCCTCGTACCGGTAGAAGTGGGCGTGGCTGAACAACGCATCGCCCTGCCGGCCGCGCTCCGCGTAGCTCTCACCCCACTTCCCATCACGGTCGAGATAGGCATTGACCAGCCGGCCATCGGCAGCAAGCACGCGCCGGCATTCGCGCAGTACCTTGAGCGGGTCGCTGAGGAACTCCCAGGTCGTCAGCAGGAAAACCGTGCCGAAGCTGCCGGCACGAAACACCAACTCCTCTCCTTCGCCGTACAGGACATCGACACCTCTCGCTCGCGCCTTCTCGAGCAGTGCCGGGGATGGATCGACGCCCTGCTGAATTCCGAGCGCCTGGGCAAACCGGCCGGTGCCCACCCCAACCTCAAGCCAGGACTTGGGCAGTCCGGCGAGCAGCGGCCGCAGGGCAGCCAGCTCGACCTCGAACGCCACCCGGCCCTTGCCGTCGTACCAGGAGTCGTACCTGTCGGCCAGCGCGTCGAACGGACTCGACTGAGTACCCATCGCTAGAGCGTTAGAACCTCGTAGCCCTGCTCCATGTACCCGGCCATGGCTGGATGTCCGGCCATGTCATCGCCAAACCTCAAGTTCTGCTCGATGACCACCGGCACAACACCATTCCTTGTTGCACACGCCCGGCACACGCAGTCGATGAGACCGGAGTCGCGGCACCGCCGGTACACGTCGGCAAAGGGCTTGGTCTCATTGCGCAAGAGCGACAGCAACTTTGTCGCGTCGCCCTCGACTACCAGCTTGACGTCGTAGCCCCGGTCCTTCATGTCCATCGCGTTCAGCATCGCGTGGGCGAACGTCGCCGGGTCTCCGCTGAAAGCGAACACAGCTACCTTCTTCATGCATCTCCTTTGGCTCTGCCTCGTGCGTTAGTATGCCACAAGCTTGAGCGCAGTCAAGACTGCGGACGCTCCGGAACTGCGTTGAAGCCACGCCCCGTTTCGTTCGGGGCCACCGAGTCCAAGGACACAAAGCCGATGGGTGTGGCGTGTCTGCGCCGTTCCATCACGTCTCATGTGCTCGTGGCTATCTCTCTCCTAGTCGGCGGTCCTTCATTCGTCTTGAACCGATCCGACGCGCCGCTATATTAGCGCATGCGTACCCGGGATGTTGCCCGTAGGCGTGCGCGCCCTACGCCCTTGTCCTCCGCAGCGGTCGTGCTGGTGACGCTGTCGGCGGTCCTCAGTTGTCACCTGTTCGTCATGCGGGGACATCCATCCTCGGTTGACGTCTGGCCGCATCTCGCCCGCCTGGACGTCGTCTATCACGCGGTGAAAGAGGGATTCTCTCCGTTCTACACATTCATGTTCTACTCCGGCTTCCCGATGCTGAGATTCTACTCCCCCCTATTCTATCTCCTGGGCGGGCCGCTGGCGCTGCTCACAGCTGGGAATCTGCTTCTTGCGCTACGCGTTCTCTTGGTGTTGCTGCACCTCCTGAGCGCGTTCGTGATGTACATGTTTCTGCTGATGAGAGGAATAGGGGAAGACAAGACGAGAATAGGGGCAGGGTATGGGCCTGCGCTCGGAGCGATAGTGTATCTGATAATCCCATGGCGCACCGCGTATCTTGCCGGCAGCGCCAACTACCCCGAGGCGCTTATCTATGTGCTGCTGCCGCTGGTGTTTCTGGCCATGGAATTCATCCTGAAAGGAAGAAGCGGCAATCAAGGCATGAAGGAAGATATGCCCGCGGGCCTGCTTCTTGGTTTGTGGGTCGGACTGCTGTTCCTTGCTCACCTTGTCTACGCGATCTTCACGCTCTTGTTGCTCGTCGTGTGGTGGGCGATGGCAGGCAGCCTGAGGCAGGGCGCTCGCCAATGGCGGGCGCTGGGTGCGGCAGTCCCTGCCGGTATTGGCGTCTCGGCGTTCTTCCTTATACCCTTCGCGGTTGAGCAGGCCTCACATCGGTTCCCGATTACGCGTCTGAACCTCCCGGTACCGGACTTGCTGGTCCTGCTCGGGTTCAAAGCTCGAGTCGGCGGCTATGGCGGAGTGTACCTGGGGTTGAGCGTCCTTCTGATGCTGATTGTGGCATGCGGGGCGGTGGCGTTCCATCGGCGTTTGCGGTTCCAGATCCCGGCGTTGGTCGGGCTGGCCGTGAGCCTTGTTCTCACTTTCGCGCCGGCGCTGCTCAAAGAAAGGCAGTATCTAATCACCACCGGCCTGCCTCCCGAGCGTTTCCTTCTGTTCGTGGTCTTCTTCATCTCCTTGCTGGTACCGAGCGCGTATGAACTCGCGCGAGGCGCCCTGAGCGACCGAGGGGTAAGTCCCCGCCTGGTCTTTGTGGTCGTGGCCGTTGTGGCGATGTTCGACTGCCTGCTCTCCACGCGTCACTTCTCCTACCCCAACCTCAGTCTGTACATGGCGGTGCGTGAAGAGGTCTACCCGATAGTCCGAGGCGAACCGCATGCCCGGCTTCTCGACCTGGACATGCGGAAATCCATAATCGACGACCCCTCTCGCACCTCTCGGCTGCCCACGGTCGGCGTCCTGTACGGCGGCCTGCCGACACCTCTGGGGCTGCCCTATCACCAGTACGCACCGCGCTCGATGCTTCACGTCTACCCGTGGGCTAGTTACATCGCCGGAGAAATCGGGGATACGTCTCGCGCTGTCATCTCCTACGACCTGCACAAGGCACTCGCCCTGATGGGCGTGAGCCACTTCATATCGCTTCCGACTGTCGTCAACGTCAACGGGGCGTCGTTCCTCGCGCTCAAGCAATCAATGAAATGGGATGACCGGTTCGTCAAAGCCAAACGTAACCCCCCGCTGGCCTTAGGCATGACCCAGCAAGGCCTAGTCCTTGCTGCAAACCGGGTCGCACCCATAGCTCCTGACACGCTGGTTGCGGACCATAGCTTCATCGTAGCACGGAATTGGCAACGCCTGCTCGATACGCTGCAACTCGACGGAACAACCCGCACCCTCAACTTCATACCGGTCCCGGCCGGCATCAACCCCGAGTCATCGCCCGGACTGCCCGCGCTGCTGATTGACAGCACGAGGATTCGTCACCAGGATGTCGTCACCGGCTTTCAGGCCGGCGCCGACTGCTTCCTGCGCGTGGCGGTCAGCTATTATCCGGAACTGGAGGTACGATTGGACGGCAAGCCCGTTCCTTTCTTTGAAACGGCGGACCACTTCACCTACATCCGTTGTCCGGCCGGGTCTCATGTCCTGAGCGTTAGAGCCCGGCTCGGATGGCTGAGAGCCGCGACGCTGGTCCTGTCGCTGGTTTCCCTGCCAGCCGTGGTCTTTCTGATACTGCGGCGAAAAGGAACGAAGCCGACGAATCCACGGCCCGGAAAGGCACCCTGAGGATGCAAAGAAGAACGATTGCCGCGCTGCTGCTGTTTGCCACTGCTGCCTGGTGCGTGCCGTCGCTGACCGTCGCCTATCACCGCGACGACCACGCGGCACCGCTCTTCGCTGCCTGCCTCTACCCGAAGGACTTCCGCGCCCGCTACGGGCTGTACCTGAAGCAGACGAAGAAACGGGAATCGTACGCGTTGCTCGACCGCCGGCAGAACACCCTCTCACTGAGACTCGCCGGCTTCAGCACCGACTCCGAAGTGCTTGACGCCATCCTCTCCGGTAGCGCGCAGGTGGGAATACTCGAGTCCGAGGACGTGCTTGGGGCCGTGCTCAAAGGACGGCCGGTCCGGATCATCGCGCCGCTTCAGCGCGCGGAGGACTTCCTCGTGGCCAATCCCACGGTGCCGGCCGCAGACTGGAGGGAGTTCGTCGCCTGGGTCAATACGCGAGCGACACCGACAACGATCGGGTACATCGGCCAGTACTCGATGGCCGTGCTCGGATTCCTGCAGGCCCTCGAATACGAGCAAATCAGGTACGCGGCGGACGTCCCCGGTCTTTCTCCAAACCTGGAGTCCGCCAAGGTGAGAATCATACGAATAGACGACCGAGCCGCGCTGGCGGCGGAGCTATCTTCCGGAGGATGCGACGCCGCGGTGCTGCCGGAGCCGGCTGCCACATGGGCAGGCGCGCTGCACGGCTGCAACAGAATCGCCCGGATTGGCATCCTGCCGCCCGGCCGATTCGAAGATCACCCGGGCACCGTGATTGCCGCAACCGACTCGGCCATAAGCCACAGAGGCGCCGACATCGGGCAGTTCCTCGAACTGATGGCAGTCGCTACCCACTACGCGAACAACCGCACGCGGAACACGCTGGCGGCTGTGTGCAGGTGGCTGGGAACTCCACCCGGGCTGGAGAGCCTCGCCCTGACCAACATGGGCTTCTCATCACGGCCAGACGCCGCCTTCACGACCGGCATCTGGAACTGGTACTTCGCCCTGCGGCTCAGGAATGCCGTGCCGCGTGAGTTGGCCGGCTACATGGAAGAGAAGGACTGGCTCGGCGTGCCGTACGATTCCCTGCTGCTGACGCCGGCGCTGGAACACGCCGGCGCGAGAATAGTCAGGTAGAAAAAGGCTCGCAGCCCGACTTCGGGCAATCCCCACTCGGGATTCGGACGTGATTCGTCATTCGGATTTCGGGTTTCGAACTTGGCGGCGTCAGGCTCTGCGCAACTCGCCGCTTTCGGCCATGAACTCGGTTGGTCGCCCGCGGCTCATGAAGTCAAGCAGGCTCATCGTGCAGCCGTACGCGCCGGCGTTGAGAAGGCCGACCAGATCTCCGGCCCTGGGCAGCGGCAGATGCGCATCCTTGGCGATGCAGTCGAGCGGTGTGCAGATCGGGCCGCAAACGTCCACATGAGTGGTGGCAGGCTCAGCCAATCGGTTGAGCAGCCGGACCGGGTGCTTGACGCGCATGAACACCGGCCGCGAGAAGGCGTTAATGCCGCCGTCGCAGATCGCGAAGACACGGCCGCGTGACTCCTTCACTCGAATCACGCGCGTCACGAACACACCCGACTCGGCAACCAGGTAGCGGCCGCTCTCGAACACCAGCCGGCAGTCGGGTTCGTCGCTGCGGAACTCGGCCAGCGGCCCGGCGATGGTCCCCGCCAGCCCGGCCAGGTCAAGCTCGTGGTCCCGCTCGCGCTGAGGCACGCCGAACCCGCCGCCGAAGTCCACGGTCTCCAGCCTGAATTCCAGTTCCCGGCTGAGCCGCCGCGCGAGGCGGAACACGTACTCGATGTGGGCGGCAAGCCACACCCGGTTCAGCACCTGGCTCGCCGAGTAAACCTGGACCCCGGCAATCCGCGCCTGCTCGAGCCTGACCCCGGCCACATCATCGGCAACGCGCTCCTCGTCGAACCCGAACTTGCTCGGGCCGCCGACCATCACCTCCTTGGCTTCGGGCTGAGTCTCTCTTGTATTGATCCGCAGAAGCACGCGCGGCCTCATCCGCAGGCCCCGCGCCGCGGTTTCGATGAGCCTGAGGTCGGATGCCGCGTCGGCGACGATCGCGTGGATGCCCGCCCGGAGGACCTGCTCGATATCAACCGCCGTCTTGGCCGGCGCGACGTAAACGACGTTCCCTGGCGCGAATCCCGCAGCGAGCGCGGTCGCGAGTTCCTTCGGCGAGCTCACCTCAGCGCCGGCACCGGAGGCGGCCAGTATATTGCAGACTGCCGGGCTCGGATTCGCCTTAAGCGAGTAGCAGATGTCGAAGGCAGGAAAGCACTCCTTCAACAACCGGTACTTCGCGCGGATCCCTGACGCGGAATAGATGTAGAACGGAGTCGGGCACTTACCCGCGAGCTCATCCAGCGACACACCGTCGGCAGCAAACCGGCCGTCACGAACGAAGAACTCATCAAACCGCATGGTCAAACAGACTGAATCCGAAGTCCGAAACTCGGATTCCGATTGAAGCTCGGACTCCCGACGTGTCTATCCGCGTCCATCTGCGCCCTTCCGTGGTTTCGTTTCGGTTTCGTGCTTCGGAGTTCATTCGTCATTCAGACCTCGCGCTTCGGACTTGTCCTACGTCTTTCGGTACACCTCAATCGTGCTTGTGCCTTGGAATATGTAGAACGGAAACGGCTCAGACACAACCGTGTCAATCCCCAAGCTGCGGCAGTACTCCTCGCCGAAGTTGGCACCGGTCTCGGCAAAGAGGAGCAGTCTGGTCCCGGCCTTGCGCGCCTCCTCGACAATCAGCTCGAGCGAATCGGTCGCGATGGTCATGCCGGTGACAATCGCAAGGTCGGATTGAGCGACAAGGTCGAATGTTTTCGTGCCGTCCTCGACCAGCACGCCATGCACTCGCGTTCCGACCGTGTCCCTTTCCATGTCGCTTGCCCGCACGTCGTAGCCGCGTGCGACCAAGTCCCTGACGATATTGCCAACCAGCCCGACGTTCACCACTCGCGCCGGGCGAGCACAGATGCCCGATACAAGACGTTCTGCCTCGTGCAGGATGATCTCGGTCCGCGCGTCGGTCTTCTCAATCGGGGTACCGACCAGTTGAAAGCTCGCGGCCGGTTTTCGCTCCAGTGATGCGTAGAGCGAATCGAGCACGGCTATCGATACGCAGGTCTTTTCCTTCACGAGTTCCCGGGCATCACTGCCCACGAGTTCGCGGCCGCGCGGGTCGTCGCCGGTGCAATAGCACACGCCCTGGCTGCGGGTCATCGCTATCCAGAACGTGTACTGGAATGTCCGCTCAGCCGGGTTCGGCTTGAACGCAAGCTCCACCTTCCAGATGCCCCGCACGCGGAAGTCCTCGTCTGGCGCGCCCGCCAGGCGCTCCAATACCCGGTCCCGCAGCGTGGCAAATATGTCCATCATGTCGTCGCTGTAGTTCCCGGCTCCTTGAGCGTCTGAATCCTGTCCTGCAGCCAACCTTCGAGTTCTGCGGCGAGCGCCGGCTCATGCCCCAGGTAGTTGTGCGGCGCTCCCTGGATGACCGCGCCGGTGAATGATGGGCAGTTGACCATGCACTTCTCCACGTCGGCAACGTACTTCTGCGGGCTGCCCACAAAGGCCTCCTCGACCGTGCCGACCACCATCAGCACCGGCACGCGGACGGCTGCGAGTTCCGGAAACTCAGTTCGGTCGGTGCGACTCATATTGAAGATGCCGGTTATCGAGCTCTTGTTGTGGCAGTCAAAGAACGTCGCGGCCGACACGGGATAGGAGGAGTCGCGCGCCGACAGCAGGTTCCGGCCGCTCCCCTTGCTCACCATCTCTCGTGCCCGCGCCAGCACCCAGTTGTACCGTTCACCAAGCTGCCTCCTTGCCATGCCCATGTCGTCCGAAGGCGACAGCAGTACCAGACCGGAGACCCTGGGGTCGCCTGTAACGGAGAGGTAGCTGGTGACCTTGATCGCTCCGTGGCTATGCCCCTGCAGGACTATCCGCTTCGCCCCACGCCCGGCCGCGAAGTCGATCCATGCCCTGATGTCGGCAACGCTGTCCGTCAGCTTCTCGTACATGCCGCCGACTTGTACGTAGTCGAATCTGGCCGCCTGTTCCCTCCCCGATCCAGACCCCTGACGTCGCCGCACCCTCAGGATGTCCGCAATGTAGTCGTGCCCGCGGTTGTTGCCGGAGAGGAACCCGATGCCATGTTGCCCACATACGCGCCCCGCGTAGTCAATGAAGCGGTTTTCGTAGAAATTCCCGTCCCAGCCGTGAACGTGAACCACGCAGAAGGAACCGGAGGCTGGGAACCGGGCACTGGGGGCGGAACCGGCCGCTTCCGGCTTTCGGCTTCTGGCCTCTGTATTCCAGCCTGGTCCCACGTACAGCCCGTTGAGTTCGAGGCCATCGTCAGTCAGGACACGGCAGAGCTCACCGGATATGCGAACTGGCTTCGTCTTAGTCACGGCCACGATTCTACCGCCAACTGCCGGCCCTGCAAACCCCGCGTGGGCACGGGCGTCTTTGGTGGCGAGGAAGTCATGCCGCTACTGACTGCCGCATGGACGATGGCACCACGCGCCGGCCTTCTGTTACCTCCCCCTCAAGGGAGGGGGAGGGTGCAGGCGTGATACTACTCACGCGAGGTGCACTTTCTGCCGACAAGAAACCGCCTGATTGACCGGCAGGCGTATCCGGCTATAATCCGGCCATGGGTGGTATCCTTCCCCAGGGAAATGATCCGGCGGCCCTGCTGCTGATAGCGCTGGTTGTCGTGGCCGCCGTTGTAGTAGCCGGCACAGCCTTTCTCCGCAACCGCAGGAAAATCCCGCGCTGGCTGAGCCCGATCATGGTCAAGAAGCGACTGGACGTGATAGCGCGCGACTACTACCGGATGGCGGAGCACGTCGGCCGGTTCTCCGATTCGGAGCCCGCGGCCTGGCAGCCATTCGAGCACGGCCTTGCGTCGATGGCTCATTACCAGTGGCAGCAGGCGATTGGGCACTTTGTGGCTGCGCAGTCGAGGGCCGGCGGCAAGCAGCTCACGCCATTCCTCAATCAGACCGGGGTTTGTCTCTACATGCAGGGCCGGCTGGCCGACGCGCTGAAGCAGTTCGACGAATCGGCCCGCATTGCCGTGCAGGAAGACGATGCCCCGGGCAGAGTCTCGGCCCTCAACAACATCGGGGTCATACGCCATGAGTACGGAGAGCTCGACAGCGCTCTCAAGTACTTCAGGGCGGCGCAAGCCGTCGCCCGCGATAGCGACAACCGAACGGCCGTGGCGCTCTGCCTCGGCAACATCGGGAACGTCCTCCGAGAGAAGGGCGAACTCGGTCCTGCGCTCAAGTCGCTGGAGGATGGGTTGGACCTGTCTCGCCGAGGCGGCGACGATGAAGGCGTGGCAAGCGGCCTGAGCAGTATCGGCAGCGTCCTTCGCGACCAGGGGGAGCCCGACAAGGCACTGGAGCGCTATGCCGAGGCGGTTGAAACAGCGCGCAGGTCCGGCTACAAACTCGGCGCGACAATCGCGCTCTGCAACATCGGCAATCTGTATCGGGACAAGGGCGAGCCCGAACGGGCACTCAAGTCACACGAATCGGCGCTGGCGCTGGCCCACGAAATCGGGTACCGGCCGGGCGTGGCTACCGAGCTGGGCAACATCGGGCTAGTCCTGGTAGGCAGGCGCATGTACGACCGAGCCGTACCCTACCTGGCAGAGTCGCTGGGGTTCTCCCTCACCGCCGGAACAACCAATGGCATCCGCCAGGGGCTGTACGGATTGTCCAGGTGCGATGACTCGCTGGGTCGGGAACGGCTGCAGGCGCTGCTGAAGGAAGTCGGGCTCGCGGAAGAGACTGTCGCCGATACGCTCGACCGCATTGACCAGATACGCAGCAGGCGACCCTGGCAGCGAGACCGGCAACGCAACCCTTTTGCCCCGACCGCCCGCTAGCTGCTACCACTAGCTCAGCGGCATCCCGCGTCCGTGCGTGGCCCGCAGGCTGGCCAGTGAACACTCGCCCGCCGCGGCGGTCGTGTGTGACTTCTTCCCCATCGAGGTTTCTGCTATAATACGCGCCGTGGTCGTCATCGTCGGCCGGCCCAATACCGGCAAGTCAACGCTCTTCAACCGCCTAGTCGGCGGTCGCGTCGCCATCACTTTGCAGGAGCCGGGCATCACCCGCGACCGCATCATCCGCGACGTGGAGTGGCTGGGCCGCCGATTCAAGGTCGTTGACACCGGCGGGCTGGTGCCGAACTCGAAGGTCGAGATGAACCGCGAGGTGGAACGCCAGGTGCAGATTGCCTTGGACGAAGCCAAAATCATCCTACTGGTGGTCGACGGATCGGTCGGGCTGCAGCCGCTGGACGAGGAGATTGCCGCGCGCCTGCGCCGGGCCGGCCGGGAGTTCATCGTGGCGGTGAACAAGCTCGACATCAAACGGGAGTTCGAGGAGGCGGAATATCACCGGCTGGGCGGCGCGGCGCTGATTCCGATTTCGGCCGAAGCCGGGACCGGCGTCGACGACCTGCTCGAGGTGGTCCTCTCCCGGTTGCCTGATGTCGAGCGGAAGAAGCGGGCCGACGTGCTGTCGCTTGCCATCATCGGTCGTCCGAACGTCGGCAAGTCGTCGATGATGAATTACCTGCTCGGCCACTCCCGCTCCATCGTAACCGCCACGCCCGGCACCACGCGCGACGTCATCGAGGAGTCGTTCGAGCTCGAGGGCAAGGCCTACCGCCTGCTCGACACCGCCGGCATCCGGCGCAAGCCACGGGTGAGCGAGCCGGTTGAGTACTATTCAGTCACCCGCGCGATTGAGCAGATCAAGCACTGCGACGTCGCCCTGGTGATGTTCGACGCTTTCGACGGCCCGACCAACCAGGACAAGCGCATCGTCAACCTCGTTGAGGAACGGAGCCGCGGGCTGGTGGTGGTCGCCAACAAGATGGACACGGTGCCGGACAGCCTCAAGGACAAGGTGCGCGACTGGGTGAAGAAGGAACTGAGCTTCGCCGACTACGCTCCGGTGATGTACACGTCGGTGCTGCAGGGCCTGGGCGTAACCGAGGCCGTGCACGAAGCGCGCCGGGTCTGGGAGAGCGGCGGGCAGCAGGTGCCCGGGACCAAGCTCCGCGAGAAGATTCTCCCGCTACTCGAGAAGAACCAGCCCCGGTTTGACTGCCGCGTTATCGCGCTGACACAGATCAGCACGCGGCCGCCAACCTTCCGGCTGCGCGTAACCCGGCCCAAAGTGGTCCCGCCGTCATATGAGCGTTTCGTGATTGCGGAGGTCCGCAAGCGGGTGAGGTTCATCGGATATCAGGTGAGGCTGAAAGTCACAAGGTAAGAGGTCCAGCGCCAGACCCGTGGCCCTGCTTTCGTCCTCCGTCACTGGACCACTCGAACGCTCGACCACATGACCACACTCCCATGCGGCATCGCATAAGTCCTGCCTGGTTCATCCTCGCCGCTGTGGTGATGGTCGTTCTGGTGGCTGGTTTCTATCTGCTCGGCCCGCGGCCGCGCCGCGTCGCGGCCACCGAACTCAAGCCAACTACTACCGGAACGGTGAACGTCCTCATCGTCGGCAAGGATGCCCGCGCGGTCGGCCCGGTGGTGAACGAAGGCAGGCAGCGGAACCGGCGCGAGGGCCAGTGTCACTCCGACATCGTTATCGTCTGCCACATCAACTTCGGAGGCGAAAACGGGGACTGTACCGCGCCGAGTTCGACGCAGGCGCCCCGAGGGACTGTACCCGGTTTTCGCCGCGGTCCATCTGTCAGCTTGGTCGCCATCCCGCGCGACCTGCTGGTCGAAGTCCCCGGCATCACCGCCGCCGCCTCGAATACCGACTTCACCCGGATGGAGAAGATCGCTCACGTCTACGCCATCGGCGGGGACAGGCTGCTGCGGCGGACCGTCACGCACCTGCTCGGCATCCCCATTCACCGGTCCATCGCTTTCGACTTCGACACGTTCCGGATGGCCTTCGACATCCTGCGGCCGTTTATCGGCGTTCTGCGCGTCGGCGACGTAGACTTGACGGAGCGCGACCAGGCGCTCAAGTTCGCCCGCAAACGGTACGGGCTGAAGTACGACGACGCGGACCGCTGCCGCAACGCGGTCTCGCTCATCCGCACGATCCTGGTACGATCCTGGTGGCTGGGCAGTAACCGGCTCGGCGACATTGTTGTCCGACGGCTGCTCGCGGCGGTCGGCGCGGACACTGACCTGACCAGCGACGAAGTCCACGCGGTCAGCGCCGGCTTGCGCCGGGCCGGGTTCGGCCCGACCAAGACCGAGACCGCGGTCCTGGCTGCAGTAACCGCAGATGTGACGTTGCCGCGCTACAAGCAGACTCTCTCGTGCTACCTGCCCGTGTATGGAGAAATCGAGAAACAGGTCGCCCGCTACCTGCTGGACAACCGGGAAGCCGCCGCAACCGACTTCATGACCCACGAAGAATTCCGCGCCCCGGGCTACCTGTTCGCGAACTACGTCGTGCCGACCGACTCGGCCGACTCACTCGCACCGCTGCCCTTTGACACTGTCGGCATGGACACGCAGTTGAAGGCGACGCGTCTGAAGGAACTGGGCGCGGCGAGGAAGGGAAGGCCGGCCACCGACACGGTCGCCGCCGACTCTGCCCGCAAGCACCGCGGCCGCATACCAAAGACGCACTAGGCATCCAGTTCGGACAACTCAGAATTCAGAAACCAGATATCGGAAACCAGAACGTCCGGCAATTCTGAATTCTGGTTTCTGGATTCTGACTTCTGATCTATCCGGCTGCCAGGGCTCTGACCGCGGTGCGGAACGCTTCCTGACCGGCGCTGAGCCGGTCGAGCTGACCGCCGCCCTCTGCCAGGTCCGGCTTGCCGCCGCCGCCACCGCCCATGGCCGGACCGACTGCCTTGGCCAGCTTGCCCGCGGGCAGCGATACCTGCAGGTCCGGGCTGATGAAAACTACGTAGCGGATGCGGGGCCCCTCGCCGCCGGTGAGCAGACCTGCGTATTTCTCTTTCAGCAGTTCCCGCACCCGGTCGGAAACCAGCCGCAACTCGCCGGTCTCGAACCTGGAGAAATGGCCCGTGACTACCTTGATGCCGCCGATTTCCTCGGCCCGAACCGCCAGCTCGTCGCCGGCAGCGCGCGCCAGTTGCGCTGACAGACCGGACAGCCTCTCGCCCAGCCGCTTCAGTTCTTCGTTCAGTCCTTCGACCTTCCTCACCAGCGTCGCCTCGGTCCCGCCCAGATGGTCGGCAAGTTGGGTGACGATGGCGCGCTCCGACGCCGCGTTCTCGAACGCCGCCTTGCCCACGAGCGCCTCGATGCGCCGGATGCCCGCGGCCACACCGGTTTCGGACACGATCCGGAAGAGCCCAATCTGGCCCGTGCTCCTCAGGTGCGTGCCTCCGCAGAGTTCCATCGAGAAGTCGCCGACCTTCACGACGGTTACCTTTTCGCCGTACTGGTCGCCGAAGAATGCCAACGCGCCCATCGCCCGGGCCTCGTCCAGCGGCGTGTTGCGCAACGCCTGGACGTGCCGGTCGGCCACGACCTGCTCGTAGACGAGCCGTTCCACGGCAAGGACCTGCGACAGCGCCATTGGCTCGAACGCGGCGAAATCAAACCGCAGCCGGCCCGGCTCGACCAGTGAACCTTCCTGCTTGACGTACTCGCCGAGCGTCTTCCGGAGGGCAGCATGGAGCAGGTGGGTCGCAGTGTGGGCCCGCTCGATTTCGCGCCTGCGCTCTTTGTCCACCGCGGCAAAGACCTTGCCGAGGGCGACCTCGCCTTTCACCAGCTTCGCCCTGCAGGCCGGTACGCCCTGCTTGTAGTAAGTGCTGAGTACCTCAAGCTCGAACCCCTCGCCCATTATCCTGCCGGTGTCGCCGACCTGTCCGCCCATCTCGGCGTAGAACGGGCTCTTCTCAAGAACTACCTCATAGAGGCGGAGGACATCGCCGGCTGGGACGTGACCCGATTCCCGAGC
Organism: Caldifarciminota bacterium UBA2258; assembly: GCA_002347155.1. GTDB lineage: Bacteria > Hydrothermota > Tepidihabitantia > Tepidihabitantales > Tepidihabitantaceae > UBA2258. Next base: position 10,334 of record DDXO01000076.1, on the reverse strand, counting down.
CGGGCCGGCGACCGCTGCGAAACTGAGGATCTCCGTTTCCACCTCGTCGCTCTCGTAGCCGACGAACTCCCAGTCGAGAGCGCCGTCGTGGGCGGGACCGGCCGTGCCAACGAACGTCTCTTTGCGGCTCCGCTCGCGCTGCTCCTGCATCGCCCGCTCGAACCCGGCAGTGTCGAGCTTCACCCCGGCGTCGGCGGCCAGTTCCTTCACAAGTTCGATGTGGAAGCCGAAGGTGTCGTGCAGCTTGAACAGGTCCTCGCCCGGAACCAGGCCCTCGCGCTTGTGCTGCTCGAGCACGGTCTGCCAGCGCTCAAGCCCGGCATCGAGCGTCCTGAGGAACCGTTCCTCCTCCGACTTGATGATCAGCGCCGCCTGCTCGCGCTTGGCGACGACTTCCGGGTACCACTGCCGCATCAGCTCCACGACCTCGCCCGAGACCTTGTACAGAAACGGCTCGTTGACGCCCTGCCGGTGGGCAAAGAGCAGGGCACGGCGCAGGATGCTGCGCAGGATGTAGCCGCGTGCCTCGTTCGACGGTATGGCACCGTCGGCTATCGCGAAGGTCAGGGCCCGCGCGTGGTCGGCCGCCACGTACAGCATCTGCTTGTATTCGTCCGAAAATGGGGGCTGTCCCGCAGCAAGTCCGACGCGCTGCTTCGAGGGACTGTCCCCTTTTTCGGGCAGCATCTTGGCCATCGCCTTCACAATCGGCGCGAACAGGTCGGTCTCGAAGATGGTCTTCTTCTTCTGGGAGACCATCGCGAGCCGTTCCATGCCCATGCCGGTGTCGATGCCGCGGTTCTTGAGCGGCTCACGGGTGCCGTCGGCCAACTGGTTAAACTGCGGGAAGACGATGTTGTAGACCTCGCTGAACCGGTCGCAATCGCACCCCGGCGCGCACTCGGCCTTGCCGCATCCGTACTCGGAGCCGAGGTCCACATAGATCTCCGAGCACGGGCCGCAGGCGCCACCTCCGCCGACCGGGCCCCAGAAATTGTCCTTGGCGCCCAGCCGCACGACCTTCTTTGCCGGCAGGCCGACTTTGCTGCGCCAGACATTGTAGGCTTCGTCGTCCTCGTTGAACACTGAGGCGTAGAGCCGCTCCGCGTCGAGCTTCACCACTTGCGTCAGGTACTCCCATGCCCAGGGAATCGCCTCGTGCTTGAAATAGTCGCCGAATGAAAAGTTGCCGAGCATCTCGAAAAAGGTGCCGTGGCGCGGGGTCTTGCCCACTTGGTCGAGGTCGGACGCACGCAGGCACTTCTGGATGGAAGTCGCCCGGCGGTACGGCAACTCGACCGTTCCTGCCCAGTACGGCTTGAACTGGACCATACCCGCGCTGGTGAAGAGCATGGTCGGGTCGTCCCGCGGTATCAGGGACGAGCTCGGCACGACCCTGTGGTCCCGCTGGGCGTAGAACTCAAGAAACGTCCGGCGCAACTCGCGGTGATTCATGGCGGCTCTATTGTATAGACAAGCCTAGATGGCGCAACAGAATGCAGGGTCGGTCAAGTGGATCTAGCCTCCTCCACGTTGATGGCCTGCCGAATCGTGTCCGGCGAGAAGCCGCGGCGGGCAAGGAAGGCGTACAAGCGGCGCTTGAGGACATCCGGCTCCAGCCGCCGGTTGCGGCTTAGGTACTTCTCGGCCACTTCGCGCGCGGCGGCGGTCTCGTCCGGCGCCGTGGCAAGAGCATCTTCAATGTGCTCCTTCGCCACGCCGCGCTTTAGCAGCTCGCCGCGTATCCGCCACTTGCCTTTGTGGCCGATGGCGATGCGGTCCTCGGCAAACCGCCGCGCAAAACCAGCATCGTCAACCATCTTCAACTCGGCCAATCTTTGCAGCGTGCTAGAAACGATGTCCGGCGAGAAACCCTTACGGGTCAGACGCTGCGTCAGTTCGCTGGTGGTTCGCGCCTTGTAGGACAGGAGAAGAAACGCGTATTGCAGCGACTCGTACCGCTGCTCCTCAAGGGCGATCCGGTCGAGGCCCGCGCGGTCAACCTCGCGCCCGACACGCAGGCCGAGCGCGGCCACCGTGTCGCTGGAGAGTCCGAAGAGAAAGTTGCCGTCGAGGAAGACCGAGACCCGCCGCTTGTTCTTCTTCTGCGGCGCAAGCGCGGTTATCTTCACCGATGAGTCGGAATCCTAACCACAGATGAACACGGATGGACACAGATGCGAGAACCCCAGACCTCACGAAACCGCCAAGGACGCCAAGATCGCAAAGCCCGGAGAGAACATCCATAGACCCACCAGATGCCGGCCAGAACCCCAGAACCCCTGAACCCCTGAACCCTCACTTTCGAATCACTCTATCCCTTGATCCCTTTGTCCCTTGATCCCTTCCCTCAGGTCTTTGTCTTTCGTGTCTTCGTGGCCTCAGTATCCGTCTCGGCGCCGGCGTCGCGTGGCGTGATTTTGCTGGCCCGCGGTATCTTCAGTTTCTCGTAGAGCTGGGCCTCGGCCTTGCTCGCTACCTGGGTGTTCTCTTTGAGGAAGTCGATCGCCGCATCCCGTCCCTGGCCGATTCGCATCTCGCCGTAGGTGTACCAACTGCCCGACTTCCCGAACACGCCCTGCTCAACGCCGATGTCCACCAGTTCGCCGGCGCGCGAGATGCCCTGGCCGTAGATGAGGTCGAACTCAGCCTCGCGGAACGGCGGCGCAACCTTGTTCTTCACGACCTTCACGCGAGTCCGGCTGCCGATAACGTCCTCTTCCTTCTTGATGGCGGCGATACGCCGGATGTCGAACCGCATCGTGGCATAGAATTTCAGGGCGAGCCCGCCGGTCGTGGTCTCCGGGCTCCCGAACATGACTCCGATTTTGTGGCGAATCTGGTTGGTGAAGATGGCACACGTCTTGGAGCGTGCGGCCACGCCGGAGAGCTTGCGCATCGCCTGCGACATGAGCCGCGCCTGCACGCCGACGAAAGCATCACCCATCTCGCCCTCGATTTCGGCCCGCGGCACCAGGGCCGCGACCGAGTCGATGACGAACAGGTCGAGCCCGCCGGAACGGGTCAGCATTTCGGCGATCTCGAGCGCCTGCTCGCCGGAATCCGGCTGGGATACGAGCAGGTTGTCGAGGTCCACCCCGAGCGCCTTGGCGTAATTCGGGTCGAGCGCGTTCTCGGCGTCGATGAAAGCCGCGGTTCCGCCGAGCTTCTGACACTGGGCGATTATGTTCAGAACGAGAGTAGTCTTGCCCGACCCCTCGGGACCGTAGATTTCCACGATTCGTCCGCGCGGCACGCCGCCTACGCCGAGTACTGCGTCCAGCCCGATCGAACCGGTAGGAATCGCCTCAACGCTCACCGCGGGCGTGTCCTGGCCGAGCCGCATTACCGCGCCTTTGCCGAACTGCTTCTCAATCTGCCCCAGGGCGCTGCCGAGGGCCCTGGTCTTCTCATCATCTTTTGCCATCTTGCCTCCTGCGTTCGGGAATAGTCAAAGCTCGCAGAGTATAGATTTCACTACCCCCAAGTCAAGCCGCCTACCGGCGAAAGCCCGAAACACGAAACCCGAATGACGATTGAAATCCGAATGTCCCAATTCGTCGTTTGCAGGCATTCGAGCTTCATTCGGTATTCGTGCCTCGAGCTTCGTCATTTGCACAAGGCCTCTCGTTCCAGGTCGTACAGCCTGAACCGCACGGCCTTGAGCTTCACGGCCAACCTTGGCTCCGATACCTTCAGCACCTCTTCCAGCACGCGCGCCGACTCCTCCGCCCGCTTGAAGTTAGCCGCGAGCACGTCCTCGAGGTTCTTCCGCTTGGCCCGGTCAAACCGGTCGCCTCGGCCGAGGTCGGTTTCGCTCCTGCGGCTAACTACGACCTGTCTTCGCAACACCCGCACGTCCTGTCCGACCTGCGTCCTGAGCTTTCTGATGCCGGCGAGCAGCCGCGGTTCCTCAAGCGCGAGTCGTACCACGTCCTCGACCACCCGCAGTCCCTCGGTAAGCCGGTTGAGATTGACGTCAATGATTCTGGCAGCGCGAAGGTCGTTCACCGTGCCAGCTTAGGATGTCGGGGCCGCAAGTCAAGACAACAACCGCGGCCCCGCCTTATGGCAGGGCCGCGTTCTAGTTGTGTGGCTACCGCTTCTTGGGTTTCTTGGCGGGCTTAGCTTTCTTCAGCTTCATCGGCTCACCGCAGCAGATGAGTTCGTGTGTCTCGCAGCCGCACTCGTCACAGACCGTAACGGCCAGACCGCACAGGCCACATACCAGCTTATCGCCTTTCTTCACATATCCTCCTTACTTCTCAGACTCTCGCAAGCGCTGAGCGGTTCTCAAGGCACGAATACCCAGACGTCCAACCCGGCGTACCAGTTGGCCATCGTGCTGCCTTCGGAGATGATTGTCAGCGGGAACGACACCTTGGGTCGGATGGTCAGCATCGATAGCGGCTTCCACATCACGAGCAGGCTGGCGAGGTGCTGACTGACTTCGGACTGGGGCATCCACGTTCCGCCCCAGTCAGTCTGGTCCCGAATGTACCCGGAGAGCGCCAGTTCGGGAATAACGGTCTGCGAGACAGAGTAGTCGCCGCAGAGCACGTACTCAAACATGTCGCCGACCCTGGTATCGCCGTTGCTGCCGTTGAACCAGTACGCGGCCCGGATGTGGCCGAGGAACTTGCCGAGCTTCTTCGTGTTCATGGAGAGTCCGAACGCGAAATCAGTAGTCCGGTCGCCCAGCGCCGGGCTCGCGTTCTTGTCCGCAGTCGGCAGGTTTCCGCCGAGCAGAAGAGCGACCTTGAGTGGCTTCTCCGGGTCCTGGAGCAGGCCGTAGCGCGCGTAGACCATCAGGTCACCCAGTCCAGCCGACTTCGCGTCACCCTTCTGCTTCATAGCCAGCGGGGCGACCACGTCGATGTCGAAGTCACAGGTCAGGCCGAACGCCAGCGTCAGGTCGCAGGAAGTCGTCTGAGTGGTGACGAACCCATCTGGAGCCTCGTACTTGCCCGAGTTCCAGTTGTAACTCAACGCGGTCTGGCTGTACCCGAAGTTGGTCCAGCCGAAAAACTGGTACTGCTTGTTCATCCCGGACGAACGCCCGAGGAACGACGTCGCCATCCCGCTTCCGGCCAGCACCGCCAGGGCCAATACCATTACGGTCAGTCTCTTCATTCACTTCCTCCATTTGTTCTACGCCGGTATCCGTTCTCTGCCTCTGCTCCCTGCTCTTCGCCCTGCCAGCGTATCCAAAACTCGTGCCGAATCAAGCGGGGACGCGAACCGGGCACGGCTTGACGCAGGGCACCCATGGCCCTATTCTCACCGACAGATGAAGACGACGTTGCGCACCCGCAAGCTCGAAGAACTGAACTGGATGGAGTTCAAACGGATCGTGCCAAAAAAGACCGACGCGGTGCTCGTGCCGGTCGGCACCATCGAAGCCCACGGCGTAACCGGTCTCGGCACCGACAACCAGATACCGCTCTCCATCGCCGAACGCATCGCCGGCCCGGTGAACGCGCTCATCGCCCCGCCGATTCACTACGGCATCACCAAGTCGCTCCTGCCCTATCCCGGCTCGGTCACCGTGCTGCCCGACACGTTCGAGCGCTACGTCTTCGAGGTAGCGGCCGGGCTGTCCGACGCCGGGTTCGCAAGAATCGTCTTCATGAACGGACACGGCGGAAACACCGACGCCCTGAAGAACGTGTCGCTCCGGCTCTATCGGGAGAAGAAGACGTACTGCATGGTGGTTGACTGGTGGACGCTCTGCGCCGAGGAGATCAAGCAGGTCTACGGTCACGTGGGCGGGCACGGCGGGACCGATGAGACGGCGATGGTCCAGGCTGACCATCCCGAGCAGGTTCGCAGAAAGGACTACAGCAAGGAGATGGCCTTTCTCGCCCAGCCGGGACTCGCTGCGGTGCCTTTCCCCGGTTCCATCATCCTGTACAAGCAGGACGAGGGCTATCCTGACTTCGACCCGGCCAGGGCCCGGGAGTTGATGGCCGCCGTATGCGCCAGCGTCGAGAAGGTCCTGCTCGACGTGTTCAGGCGCTGGTCGCGGATCCGATGAGAGTGGCGGCCACCATCCGCAGGGCCGGACCAGGCGACTACGAGGCGATATGCGAGCTTGCCGACCTGATGGATGCTCCCCAGCGCGAAGCCCTGCCTGAACGTTTCCGCAAACCGGCCGGCTCGGTGCGCCTGCGTGACCGGACTGAAAAGCTGATGCGCGACCCGGACACATTCCTCGCGGTAGCAGAACTCGATGGCCGGTTTGTCGGTGTGGCAAACTGCGGCCTGGTGCGGATGGGCGACTTCCCGCAGAAGCACCCGATAACCTCGCTCCTCGTGCGCGGCCTCGTGGTCCGCCCGGAACTGCGCCGCAAGGGGATTGCCACAGCGCTGGTCGAGAAGGCCGTGGAATGGGCGCGGGCCAGAGGGGCAACCGAAGCGCAGGCCAACGTCTACGACTTCAACCGGCCCGCCGCCGCATTCTTCGCATCGCTCGGCCTCAAACCCCTGAGTCATCGCCTGATCCGCCGGTTCGACACCTGACCGCTGCCCCGTTCTGTCTCCCGCCGGCGATCTCCGCCGCTGGTATCCGGGAACCCTCAGATTCGCGGGCCTGCCCGATTGCGGACCGTATAGCGAGGCCGGCTCCTGGCCAGGCAGCGGTGCAGGCGATTCAGCGAACTGCCCGGCAAGCGCCCTGCCGGACTACGGCCAGAGCTACGTGCACTGCTCACTGCCCAACTACCTGCGGAACACCTGTCTGTGCTGTCTGCACTGCAGCGGTCCGAACTGCTCTCCGGACTGCAGTGACTATTGCGGACGAGGCTGCCGAACAGACTCCTATCCAAACAATTGTCCTTGCCGCTCGTCAGACTGCCGGCCGAACTACCGTCCGGACGCCTTACCGTGCTGCTGTCACAGCCGCTTGCCTGGCCTCTTGTCGAGCATTGAACCAAACGGCCCCCGGGGCAGTCCCCTGCAAAATGTGGTATTGGACATAGCTCGTTGCCAGCCCAGCTACTTACACGATCTGAGGTCTTGCCATGCTGTCTACTTTAAAGTAGACTTGGACCGTGGCAAAGAAAGACGCTGCGAGCAAGGCAGCCATCGCCTGCCTGTTCCCGATTCTCAGGCAAGTCCGGGTCCGAGCCGGTCTGAGCCAGCAGCAGATTGCGGAAGCGACCGGCGCGGGCGGGGCGCATGGCCGCAAGCTCATCGCGCGGCTTGAGGCCGGACATGTTGCCAACCCCTCCATCAAGCTTGTTCTCGATTATCTGCGTGCCTGCAAGGCCACACCCCAGGACCTGACTGAGTTTCTGGACGGGTATCTTGGCTCGCCATTGCCGATACCGTCGCGACCGATTCGCGGCCCGCGCATTCCCAAGCCCAAAACGGAAGACCTGGCTCTGCTCGCGCTGCGCAAAGAAGCTGCGTGGTGGAACCTGCGCAAGGTGATCGAAGTGATGCTCCACCACGAACTGAACGGGCTCGGGACGCAGCCGATGAGCAAAGAGCGTAAGATTGTGGCTGACTACGGCCGCAAGGTCTTCAGGATTCTCTACCAGACGAGACAACTGCGGCCGGCCCTCAGAGAGCGACGGCTCAAACGCTGCCGGGCATGGGCTGAACGCAAGAACGTGCAGGCTGACGTCATTGACTACCTGTACAAAGCGGTGGCCGGGCTCTTTGAGGACATGGAGACAAAGGGCGAGTTGGACTGGCTCCCGCCGCCCGAGCAGGCGAAGCACCTGATGCTGCTTGCGCCCCGGCACCGGCTCCAGACCGACTATGACCTCTGCCGCAGCGAGTGGATTGAGCGGACGTACAAGGAACACCAAGCCCGGGAGGAGGCGCGCAGACCGGTCATCGACGCGGCGCTGGCCATGCTCCGCTCAGCGGGCCTGACCGAAAACCAGATTGGCAACTACCGGAGCATCATCACCGCGTTCCTGAACGTAGCGGAGACAACCCAACCGGGTTCACCCGCCCGCGACCGAATGGCACAGACCATCCTGAGCGTTCACCAGCAGCCGCACATCGACCAAGCTCTTCTCCGTCGGCTGGCGAAGTTGGTCTTCTCTCTTCGCTTCCAGCTGGCCTAATCCACCTTCACTGTTCGAGCTTCGCGATGGCGGCCCAGGTGCTGCTCGACAAGTGCGCGGCCCGCGGCTGCGACCCGGAGGTGCTGGCCAAGATCCACACCGACGTCTTCGACATCCCCGCACCGAAGCCGTAGCGGCTGAAGAGAGACTGCCCGCAGCGATGCGGGCAGCCTGTTGGTAGGAGGACGTAAGGCCTACTCGGCCAGAATCACCTTCCTGCTGAAGCGAGCGCGGGACATGACCGAAACGTCCGACGTTTCGGATCGTGTCCCAAGCGTCTCACGCGCGGACTGGTGTCGCGCCCGCACCAAGGCCTACTCCGCCAACACTACCTTTCTGCAGAAGCGCTGACTCTCAGCCGTGAGCGTGCAGAAGTAGACGCCGCAGGCGCAACTGCGCCCCTTGGCATCCTGCCGGTTCCAAGTCAGGTTGTAGTAGCCCGGCTTCTGCTCGCCGTCCGCCGGCGTCTTCACGAGCTTGAGCCGCGACACGGCAATCGGCCAGATTGTCGGCGGCGTGTCAGACGGTGCGTATCAGCAGACTGAATAAGTGCCCTTGACACGCTTCAGACCAAAAATCTGGGAAGTGTCCCTATTTTCCCCATAGAAGTGTCCCTATTTTCCCCCGGACCGACCTCACGCCGCAACTGGAAAAGGGAGAGCCGTTTCCGGCTCTCCCTTGCTATCGGTATTTGGAAGCGAACTACCGACCGATGACGACGCGAGCGGTGGCCGTCTGCGCCGCACCTTCTACTCTGAGCATGTACACACCGGCCGCGAGCTTCTGGCCTCTCGCGTCGGTGCCTTTCCAAACCGTGTTGCAGGTCAGCTCATTGACCTTCTTGCCGGACAGGTCATAGACGCTGACCCTGGCCTCGGACTGCAGATTGCTCTGGAGCTGGATTCGAGCGCTGCCGGTGAACGGGTTCGGGCTGACGGTCAGCCGTGCCGGACCGGCCATCGGGAACGACGCGCCCTGTCCTCCTTCTTGCGCGTACAGGACCAGCGTGGCCTGGTTGTTGTTTATCGCATCGCAGATGTCCTTCATCGCCAGCAGCGTCGCGCGCGGCGTGTTCGAAGCGTAGCCGCCGGCCGCATCGATGATGTCCGCGACTGAGCACCACTCAAAAGGTTCCTCGGTTCGGGCCGCGTCGTTGTAGAGCGCGCCCAGAATCGCCTCGTTGAACTTGCAGTTGAGCAGCAAGGTCAGGAAATGGCATCGGAAGCTGTTCCATGCCTCCTTGGCGCTCGGACTGGAAAGAATCCCCTTCGCAGTATTCCAGTCGCCTATTTCGGTTCCGCACAGCGTGACGGGCAGCAGACCCGTAGTGACCGACTGGTGGTTCTTGTAGTAGCCGGGCGAATAGGAGAGGAAGACCTTCTGGACGGGTTCGCCCTCGGGTTCGATGACGTCGACGTGCACGTCGACGAAAGCGGACAGGTCTTCCATATCATCCGATGTGCCGTAGGCCGTGTTCGTCACCTTGTGACCACCATACTCCGCATTGTCTCGGGATATGTTGAAGGTTATGTCGTACTCGGCGCTGGCATCGGTCGTCCAGCCGCCATCCGGATAGGTCGACGGGTCGCCCAGGTTCCACGCGAACCCATCGGGGACCACTATCTCGTCCGTGACCGCGAGATCGTCGTTGACGTACTCATTGTCCCACGTGAACTCGTAGCCCGCGAAGTCCGCTGATTGCATTTCTTTCCAAGCCTTGCCCGTATAGGCCTTGTACCAAGTCGTGCACCTTACAACCCGGAACTGGCCCTCGCGGTCCCCATACGGAATGGAGAAAGACAGGTTGAAGTCCCTGGTCTGCGTTTCGCCGGATGTAAACTTGTCGGGGGAATACTCGTTTGGATGTGTCCAGGTACTCCTGAAGAGAATAACCCTTTCCACCTCGTCCCAAACTGGATCGTGCCAGACCTCCAGATAGCCGAACACCGAGTCGAGGTATTCGTACGTCTGCTGGCCGCCCCCTTCTCGGTTGTACGTGGCCGTCCCGACAAGCCTGGCTTCGACATCCGTCGGGGCGGTCTTGGTGGTTGTGATTGTGAATTTGGGTATTGTCCCGGAAGTTGGGGTAGTAGTAGCAGAATGGCCTGAGTTTGTCTAAGGTTTTGTGTATCGCTAGACCTTAAGACAGGAGAACTCAGGCCATGAAGAAGAGTATAGCAATGGAACTGGCAGCAGTGCTAGCGGAAGACGGTTTCTCATTGGACGAGCTGGTGGTCAAGACCAAGCAGCTCT